>BQJM01000032.1 GCA_021604705.1 marine bacterium B5-7
CTGGCATTGCCTAAGCCCAAACGGCGGCGGTGAACCCACAGGTAAATTAGCCAATGCAATTAACGATGCCTTTGGATCGTTTGCCGCATTCAAAGAACAATTTAGTACCGCAGCAGCAAAAACCTTTGGTTCAGGTTGGGCATGGTTAGTGCGTGATGCCAGCGGCAAACTCAGCATTACATCGACCAGCAATGCAGGTAACCCTATGACTGATGACTTCACTCCGATGATGACGTGTGATGTATGGGAACATGCTTACTATATTGATTTCCGTAATGCACGCCCTAAATACATTGAAGCGTTTTGGTCACTCGTTAATTGGGATTTTGTTGCTGAGCAGCTGTAAACAAGCTTTGTAGAGCGGTGGGGGCATGTTTTCCAAAGCACCAGCCATCGCGCCGCACCTGCTGTCACCCCGGGTGGCTGTCATCCCGCGCTTGACGCGGGACCTCCTGCAGCCTCTAGCTTACTGCTTATGGCAGGAGATCCCGCATCAAATGCGGGATGACAGTGGCCGCCAAAATAACAACGATAAAAAAACCCGACATCAGCCGGGTTTCACAGAGACAAGATAACTTACTGCGCATGCGCCACCATTGATGCCGCAGGTTTTGTCACTGCCGCTTTTTTCGGTGCCGCTTTCATGTCGACCAAATTAATCTTGAAGATCAAGGTTTCATTCGGACCGATAGGACCAATGCCCTGCATGCCGTAACCTAATTTAGCAGGAACATAAACCATCCAGGTCGCGCCTTTCTTCATCATTTGAAGTGCTTGCGTCCAACCAGGGATCACTTGATTCACAGGGAAGGTAACTGGCTTGCCACGTTTGTAAGAACTATCGAAGATCTTACCTGCAATCGTTTTACCTTCGTAATTCACAGTAACCATGTCCGTCGTTTTTGGTGAAACGCCTGTACCAGCAGTGATTACTTTATACTGTAAACCATTTGGTAAGGTTTTCACGCCATCGGCTTTTTTGTTTTTTGCTAAGAATGCTTCGCCTGCCGCCAAGTTATCTTTCGCGATTTTTCCAAAAGCCGCTTTTTGTTTCTCAATTAATTTTTTCTGAAATGCTAGCATCGTTTCTTGCATTTCCTTATCTGTCATCCGCGGATCTTTACCTTTCAGGCCATCTTTCAAGCCGTTCTCTACCATGTCTGGATTCACACTAACAGATTGTTTGTGAAAATCATGGCCCATACCAAAACCAATGGTATAGCTAAGACGATCAGAATCCGATTTAATTTTGCTTGCTGCAAAGCCATTCACTGAAAGAATCAGACCAGTGGCAACAACAAAGGGGATAAATTTTTTCATAGCAACTCCTTTTTTACTGAAGACCTATTGTGCCCGAAATCTCCACAGAATCCAACTGGGATCTACCTATTCCCCTCGATTTCACATAGAATGGACTGAAAATATACTCAAGTTTCTTTAAAAGGCTAGTTTTTCATGAAGTGACTGCCTAGATGTCGCTCTCTTACCTGAGCGTCCAGATTGCGGGTAGATTTTGACGTTTTGACCGAGAAAAATGGGAGACATAGTCATTCTATGGCGAGTATTTTTCTCGGTCAAAACGTCAAAAGATACGCGTAAGATGGAATGCTCAGGATAGCAATTTGAAGGAACTTGAGTATAAACAAGGGGTGATAACGTGGCAGTAAGCATCTTCGATCTATTCTCTATCGGCTTAGGCCCATCGAGCTCTCACTCCATTGGCCCGATGTATGCCGCCTTGGATTTTGTGCAACAACGTCCACTGTCCCAAGTAAAACGCATACAAGTGGATTTATATGGTTCCCTCGCGCTCACCGGCAAAGGGCACGGCACAGACAAAGCCGTTTTACTCGGATTAATGGGCGAAGAACCTGAAAGTGTTGACCCTAATAGCGTAGACGCAAAACTCAACGCCATTGCAAACAACAAACAACTCGCCTTAAACGCGCAACACATCATTCCATTCAATATCGAACACGACGTATTATTTCACATGACGGAGTCCTTACCTCATCACAGTAATGGTATGCGTTTTACTGCTTTTGATGCCAAGAACGATAGCATTGCCAGCCAAATTTACTATTCCGTGGGTGGTGGCTTCATCATCAAAGAACAAGACATTGATAAACCACAAGATCACAGCATCACACTCCCCTATCCTTTCGACACAGGTGACGAGTTACTCGCATTATGCGAGCAACATCAACTAAGCATTGCTGAAATCATGATGGAAAATGAAAAAATGTGGCATAGCGAACAAGACATTCGCTCACGCTTACAATTAATCGCGAACACCATGCATGATTGCATCGAACGCGGCGTTTATGCTGATGACAGCACTCGCTTACCCGGCGGACTCAATGTGCGTCGCCGTGCCCCCGCACTTTTTACCAAGCTCACAGAAAAAGGGCGTCCTAACTCACACGAACATACCGATAGCATCGACTGGCTAAATCTCTATGCAATTGCAGTCAATGAAGAAAATGCTGCCGGTGGTCGCGTGGTCACTGCGCCCACCAATGGCGCTGCTGGTATTATCCCCGCCGTTTTACATTTTTATTTGCACTTTCATCCTGAACATCAACACGATGACATTATTACTTTCTTACTCACCGCAGGTGCCATTGCTATACTCTATAAAAAAGGCGCATCTATTTCTGGTGCGGAAGTCGGTTGCCAAGGTGAAGTCGGTGTTGCCGCATCTATGGCTGCAGCAGCACTAGCAGCTGTACGTGGTGGCACCGTATTACAGATAGAAAACGCCGCAGAAATCGCAATGGAACATCATTTAGGCTTAACTTGCGATCCCGTCGCTGGCCTAGTCCAAATTCCATGCATTGAACGCAATGCCATGGGCGCGATAAAAGCAGTAAACGCTTCCCGTTTAGCCTTATTAGAATCTGGCGAACATCACGTATCACTCGATAAAGTGATTAAAACCATGCGTGATACGGGGCGCGATATGATGAGTATTTATAAAGAAACGTCGTTAGGTGGGTTAGCAGTGAATGTCATTGAATGCTAGAAAATCTAGAAATAACTGAAAAGCCTGGTAAACAATCCCTTTCAAAAACACGCAAACTAACTGCCATCCCTGGCGCTCGACGGCGGCTATCCCTGCCGCCGACGGTTTTTGAAAGAAATTATTAACCAGGCATTATCCACGTCTTTTGTTACCTATCAATCAACCGCATCGACAAATCTACCGCACGAATATGCTTGGTTAATGCGCCGACGGAAATATAATCCACACCCGTTTCTGCCACTTCTCTAATCGTATCCAAGGTCACATTACCCGAGACTTCTAGCTTCACCTGGCCTTGCGTTAAAGCGACGGCTTCACGCAACATCGCTAAGTCAAAATTGTCGAGCATCACCACATCCGGCTTCGCGGCCAATGCCTGTTGTAACTCTTCGATAGATTCAACTTCTACTTCACAGCGTTTTTCTGGATGCAGAGCGCGTGCCTGCTGTATCGCATGCAAAATAGAACCACAAGCCGCAATATGATTCTCTTTAATGAGAAAAGCATCGAATAAACCAACACGGTGGTTGGTGCCACCGCCACAACGCACCGCATATTTTTGTGCAGCACGCCAACCTGGTAAGGTTTTTCGTGTATCCAGTAATTGTGTTTTTGTTCCGGTTAATGCAGCCACATAGCTTGCCGTTGTCGTTGCTGTTGCAGATAAGGTTTGTAAAAAATTGAGTGCCGTACGCTCGCCCGTTAACAAATGACGTGCGTTACCCTGTAGCTCGCATAAAGTTTGATTCGCGCTGACCGCTTCGCAATCTTTTACTGCCCAAGTCACTTGAATACTCGGATCTAATTGCTGAAATACAGCATCAACCCAAGCCGTACCACAAATCACCCCATTATCACGCGTAATAATACGCGCCGTCGCAGAGGCATCCGCAGGCAATAACGCGGCCGTAATATCGCCTGTAGCAATATCTTCTTGTAGTGCTGCACTCACCTGTGCGGCAACGGCGGCAGGATCAAGCATCGTGATCACGCTCATGATCGAATACATTCAATGAGGGTTTCCGGCCTTTCATCAAATCCCAAACCCATTGTGCAGGACCTGATAAGGCATACGCTAAAAACATACAAAATAAAACGTGCGGAGGATCTAATGAAATAAAGACAAAAACCAAAACAATTACCAATATAGCAACAAATGGCACGCGATTTTTAAAATCTACTTCTTTAAAGCTATGATAAGGGATATTGCTCGCCATCAGCACGCCCATCATGACAGTAACTAATGCTGTCGCAATCGACATCCAGTGCACATCAAATGGTAAAGTGCTGCCAACCCAAACAAAACCCGCCAATACGCCTGCTGCCAAAGGACAAGGTAAACCCGAGAAAAAACGCTTATCCGCACTTTCTAATTGTGCATTAAATCGTGCAAGTCGTAGCGCTGTACTTGCTACGTAAATAAATGCGGCTAACCAACCCAATTTGCCCAAACCAAACAACATCCATTGATAAGCAATGAGCGCAGGTGCAACCCCAAAAGAAACCATGTCACAAATACTATCGTAGTTGGCACCAAACAAGCTTTCTGTATTGGTAAGACGTGCAACGCGGCCATCTAAACCATCAAAAATCATTGTAATAAAAATAGCTATGGCGGCCGTATCAAAATGCCCTTTCATGGCCGCAACAATGGCGTAGAAACCAGAAAACAAGCCAGCAGTCGTAAATAGATTTGGCAACAAATAAATACCGCGATTGCGTTTGCCATCAGATGTGTCAATTGTCATGAACCAAAGCTCCCCCATTCAATAAGAGAGCCAGTATAACGGATTATGCACGATTATTCATCATCGTTTGCGCGGAGTTCAAACCACATCGCGTTCAAAATAGAAAATGAACAAGCCAATCCCAAACCCAATACCCAAGAAAAATACCACATTGTTACTCTCTCCTATAAATTTAACCATTGCACAACAGTTAATAATATTTAAAAATCCCGGGAAGGGATTTCTGTCAAAAACCGTCGAGCGCCAGGGATGGCTTTATGCGTGTTTTTGACAGAAATACCAGACCGGGCTTAGCACGATTATTCTGTTAATAAGACTGCATGTCGTCATTCACAGATTCAGCGGTCACCTTGCCGCGCATCACGCGATACACCCACCCTGTATACAATAAAATAATCGGTAAAAAGATAATTGTCGCCACCAACATAATTTTTAAGGTGAGTTCGCTAGATGAAGCATCCCACACTAATAAACTTTGGCTTGGGTTAGTTGATGAGGGTAAAATAAACGGAAACATGCTCACGCCAACCGTAGAAACCACACCAAAAACTGCAGCACAACTGGAAATAAACGCTGTTTTTTCAAACTTAAGCACACTTAAGAAGATCGCACCAAGTGCACCGATAAAACCAAGCATCGGTGCAATCAAGGCCCAATGATAAACGTAGTAGTTCTCAATCCATGCACCTATTTGCATGACAACATGTTTGTGCATGGGATTCGATGGCCCCGCTGTCAAGACTTTAGAAGTGATCACATAACCCGGCAAGTCCATAGCGACCCAGTAACCACCAAGCGCGAATAACACAAGCGTCAATAATGCAAAAACCCAAAGCGTTTTACGTGCACGATGCTGAACTTCACCCTGTGTTTTCATGTTGAGGTAAGCTGCACCGTGCATGCATAACATGCTCACACTCAAGACGCCACATAACAAAGTAAACGGCGTGAATAACGCCCAAAAACCACCGGTATACACGGCGCGCAGCACATCATCAAAGTGAAATGGCGCACCCTGCAACACATTGCCAACCGCCACACCAAACACGAGACAAGGCACAATACCACTAAACCAAAATAAACTATCCCAAACGCGGCGCCATGTTGCACCATCATTTTTACTGCGGAACTTAAAGCTCACCGGCCGGATAATCAGTGCCGACAAAACCAAAAACATCGCCAAATAAAAACCAGAAAATGACACGGCATAAATAGACGGCCACGCCGCAAACAATGCACCAGCACCGAGAATCAACCATACTTGATTACCTTCCCACACAGGCCCCAAGGCATTCATCACAATACGTCGCTGCAAATCATTGCGCGCAACCAAGGGGGTAATGGCAGCAGCCCCCAAGTCAAAACCATCCATAATGGCAAACCCAATCAGTAGCAAACCAAGTAGCGCCCACCATATGATGCGCAGCGTTGTATAATCTAACATGTATGACTCCTTAATCTGTCGTCTTGAATGTGTCGGGATAAGTCTGTGCTAAACCATCGGGACCTTTGCGAATATATTTTCGTAACAGCGTGACATCCACAACAAATAAGATGCTGTAGAATAAGGCAAACCCGCCCAGTGATATCCAAACATTTTGTGCTGGCACATGTGATACGCCCATAAAAGTCGGCAACACATCGGTAATCACCCAAGGTTGACGTCCGTATTCGGCAACAAGCCATCCCATTTCTAAGGCAATCCAAGGTAGCGGTAAACTGTAAAATACCAGACTTAAGAACCGGCGCTTAGATAGCAAAGTCCGTTTACTTGTCCAATAAAATGCGAAAAAGAAAATCGCTAATATAGCGAAACCACAAGCAATCATCACACGAAAAGCATAGAAGATAGGCCAGACATTCGGCACCGTATCTTTCGCTGCTTGCTTAATTTGCGCAGGCGTTGCTTTCGAAAGATCATGCGTATAGCGTGTCAGCAAGTAGCCGTAACCCAGATCTTTTTCGTGTTGTCGGAATGTTTTTAACAAACGAGCATTGTTCGGTTGCTTGCGTAAATTCTGCAACGCAGCATAGGCAACAATACCCCGTTTAACACGTACTTCCGCTTGTTTTTGCAGATCTTTAATGCCCTCAACCGGTGTATCCAAGGAGCGTGTACCAATTAAACCAAGCAAATACGGTATTTTCACTTCAAATTTATTCGTTTGTGTTTTTTGGTCCGGCACTGCAAATAACACCAATGGCGCAGGTGCTTTTTCTGTTGTCCACACCGCTTCCATGGCAGCCATTTTCATGTGCTGATTACTATTAGCAAGATAACCACTTTCATCACCCAAAACGATGACGGACAATGCTGATGCCAAACCAAAAGATGCAGCCACCGCAAAAGAACGTTTCGCAAAGGCAAGATTTCGACCACGCAATAAGTAATAAGCGCTAATTGATAAGACAAACATGGAACCGGTTACGTAACCCGCACTCAGGGTATGTACAAATTTCGCCTGCGCCACGGGATTAAATAACACCTGAAAAAAATCGGTGATTTCCATACGCATCGTTTGCACATTAAACGTCGTGCCCACAGGATGCTGCATCCAACCATTCGCAATCAGAATCCACAATGCAGACATATTCGTACCAAATGCCAATAACCATGTCACAATACAATGCTGCACACGAGATAATCGCTTCCAGCCAAAGAAAAATAAGCCAATAAATGTCGCCTCTAAGAAAAACGCCATCAAACCTTCAATCGCCAGCGGTGCACCAAAAATATCACCCACATAATGTGCGTAGTACGCCCAGTTTGTGCCGAACTGAAATTCCATCGGCAACCCTGTCGACACACCCATAGCAAAATTAATGCCGAACAAAATCCCCCAGAACTTGGTCATCTCGCGCCAAATTTCTTTGCCCGTCATCACAAACACGGTTTCCATGATGGCAAGGATTAAAACTAACCCCAATGTCAGCGGCACAAAAAGGAAATGAAACAGTGCAGTAAAACCAAACTGCATGCGCGACAAATCAACGACGGACAAATCAGGAAACATAAGCAAGCACTCCACAAAAGCTTTTATGAGGCTCGCATTAAACGGTGATTTTGTCTTAAGGTCAAGTAGGACTTATATCCACACTGAATGAGAATTATTACCGAAAACATGGATAGCCCAGGCGGGTGTTCCTTTCAAAAAAACGCACACTAACTGCCGTCCATGGCGCTCGACGAAGTCATCCCTGACTTCGACGTTTTTTGAAAGAAACACCCACCTGGGCTTCTTAAGTATTTTCAGTCGTTTTTTACGAAGGGCATTTAACATGCTGACGATAATGATGAAGAGTGGTGGCGGGGTGTTTCTCTAAAGCACCAGTTGACGTAGCCCTGATACCCGGGTCGCAGTACGAGTACTGCGCACGGGATTATTATCCAGGGGCTTGTCGGTAGCATGGCCTCAGTACTTATAGAGGGCTTTCCAGTTAAGCGACGCGACGGCTGGTGCTTTGGAAAACATGCCCCCCACCGCTTAACAAAGATATTTTAAGTAGATGGAGATTCTAGCTTTCGCCAGAATGAGCGTCATCAATCTTCGGCTTCAGCACCATCACCCGCACTGGGTTTAAAGCGAAGTTCAGGACGGAGAATATGTGCAGTAGGGCTAAATATGGAGACATGCTGTTCGTGATGCTGTTGTTGCTCCGTTAATGCATGACGCAAGGTCTCTTTCACGTGATGTTTTTCTTCAAGCACTAACAGTAATTCCAATAACTCGATTTCCAACTTTCTTGCTAAGAATACCGCGTTCGCTTCACGTTGGTGCAAATATTCAAGCTCATCCTCTAGTATGTCTTCTGCTTTTTCTTGGCTTTCCTGCAGCGCGTGCAAAACATGTGCAATAAGCTCTGTGTAAAAATGGTAGATATGCGAATTATGTTGAAAGAACTCTTTCAGGTGATCACGATTTTCTGATGCTTCACGCAGTAGCCGGAGCTTTTCTTCATTATTGTCCACAATGTGAAACAAGCTCTCTAAATTTTCGCGCACCAAACCTAAACGCTCTTTTAAGCCGTCATCGTTACGTTCTTCTGCCAGTCTTTTCGCATGCTCAAGGCGCTCTTTATCTTGATTTAATCGCTCAAGCAAATGATCGATACCATAACTTTCTGATGTACTCATGTTATTTCCCCTCCACAGCAAACGTAATCTGCTTATCAATAAGACTTACTTGAATCTCGCACCCAGGTAAAAACCGTCCTGCTAAAATGTCTTTTGCTAAAGGATTTTCTAGCTGTTGTTGCACAGCACGCTTCAGTGGTCGCGCCCCATACACCGGATCAAACCCAGCATCCGCCAAATAATCCAATGCCTCATCGCTGATAATAAGCCTTAAATCACGCTCTGCCAAGCGTTTTTTCAAACGCACAATCTGTAGACTTGCGATACGCCGAATTTGTGTTTTTTCTAGCGGATGGAACACCACTGTTTCATCAAGACGGTTAATAAACTCCGGTCTAAAATGTTGACCAACTACGTCCATCACCGCACTTTTCATTTGATCGTAATCATTCTCATTCGCCATTTCTTGAATGAGGTGCGATCCTAAATTAGACGTCATGATGATCACGGTATTGCGAAAATCTACCGTTCGTCCTTGGCTATCGGTCAATCGACCATCATCCAAAACCTGCAATAAAATATTAAACACATCGGCATGCGCTTTTTCCACTTCATCTAACAAAATGACGGAGTACGGTTTACGACGCACAGCTTCCGTGAGGTACCCTCCTTCTTCATACCCCACATACCCCGGTGGCGCACCAATTAAACGAGCAACGGCATGTTTTTCCATAAACTCAGACATATCCAAGCGCACCATGGCTTCTTCGGTATCGAATAAAAAGCTTGCCAATGCTTTACAGAGTTCTGTTTTACCCACGCCAGTCGGGCCTAAAAACAAAAATGAACCATTCGGGCGATTCGGATCAGATAGCCCCGATCGAGAACGACGAATGGCATCAGAAACCACACTCACCGCCTCCTCTTGGCCAATCACACGTTGATGAAGAGCCTCTTCCATCTTCAATAATTTTTCTTTCTCACCTTCTAGCATTTTAGCCACTGGAATCCGTGTCCAACGTGAAACTACGTCCGCAATTTCTTCGTCGGTGACTTTGTTTCTCATTAACTGTGGCGCTTTACCTTCATTGGCGCTGGCATCCTTTAACTGTTTTTCGAGATCAGGAATCTTTCCGTATTGCAGCTCTGACATTTTACCGAGATCGCCGGCACGATTCGCTACCTCTAGTTCAACGCGTGCTTTTTCTAGGGATTCTTTAATTTTCTGTGCCCCCTGTAAGTTAGCTTTTTCTGATTTCCAGATCGTTTCTAAGGCGCTATATTCTTTGTCCACTTCATCGATATGCTGGTTAAGTTCCTCTAATCGTTTTTTTGATGCTTCATCTTTTTCTTTTTTTAACGCTTCTCGTTCAATTTTGTATTGAATTAATCGACGTTCTAACTTATCCATTTGTTCTGGCTTAGAATCAATTTCCATGCGAATGCGGCTAGCCGCCTCATCGATTAAATCAATCGCTTTATCCGGCAACTGCCTGTCTGCAATATAACGATGTGACAAGGTCGCGGCAGCCACAATCGCCGGATCGGTAATATCCACACCATGATGCACTTCGTAACGTTCTTTCAGTCCGCGCAAGATCGCAATGGTGTCTTCCACGCTGGGTTCGCCAACAAATACTTGCTGAAAACGACGTTCTAGCGCTTTATCTTTTTCAATGTATTGTCGGTATTCATCGAGTGTTGTTGCACCTACACAATGTAATTCTCCACGCGCCAATGCGGGTTTTAACATATTCCCCGCATCCAGCGAGCCTTCAGCTTTACCCGCACCAACCATGGTGTGGATTTCATCAATAAACAAAATAACCTGGCCACCTTTCTTTTCTAGTTCTTTTAAGACGGCTTTTAATCGCTCTTCGAAGTCACCACGAAATTTAGCACCCGCTAACAATGCACCAATATCTAGGGACAAAACACGTTTTTGTTTTAAACCTTCTGGCACTTCGCCATTAATAATACGTTGCGCTAAGCCTTCAACGATAGCGGTTTTACCAACACCCGGCTCCCCAATCAAGACGGGATTGTTTTTGGTGCGACGCGACAACACTTGAATCACGCGACGAATTTCATCATCGCGACCAATCACCGGATCTAACTTGCCGCTTTCCGCGCGCGCAGTTAAATCAATGGTGTATTTCTCCAAGGCAGGCCGTTGATCTTCGTTATCTTCAGGATGCATGGCTTTCTCCTTTTGTTGACGTTCACTTACTTACCGATATGTGGGCGATAAGAGACTACTTCAAGGGGGCAGATGAGCAATATTTACCAACAAAATCTGCCTAAAATCCTGTCTAACGCGCCGCTATGGGCCCGAGAGCCGCCAACCGAGGTAAATGATCAGCTCACCATAACATTTCGTTACTTTTAATGGATAATCGTTGACAATTGATATTTAACCCGTTAATGTTGTTTTTAGCGATTGGCCAACCATATACTTTATATGGTTGATCGCATTGTAGGACAGTAGGATAATAACGGCATCACCTGTCGTGTTAACACGGGGAATTTGAAATGACATTCGAAGTCACCAATCAGCAGTTAAAGGGATTAGCAGCGCACGCTGAGAAGCGCGATATTCCTGTGATTAGTAATTTGCTCACCCCCTTGCGCGAACTGGAGGCCACCCCGCCTCAGCTCGATAAAGCCAATCATCTACGTATGCTGGATCTATTGCGTCACGATATTCTAATCAAACGTGCGGACAATACATCCACATCATTCAACGCGCTCGTTAAAGCCGAATTATCAGAAGAAGATAACAGCGCACTTAAAAAAATTAATAGCGATGAACAAGTGGCTAGTGAAGGCAGTTCAAGCGATAGTGACGATGATGCTGCATCATCTACGGGTTCAGTTGAATCGCTGCAGGATAAGTTTGCCGAACAACGCGCCGCCATTTACGGGCCGGCAATGAAAAAAGCGGTTGCTAGTTTAAATATAGCCCCCGCACTACAAGCGGTGATTTTGTGTGCGCTTCCGCAAGCACAAGGAAATGTCAGCCAAAACGAAACGAACTCTCTGATTTTTCGCTTTGCCAATCCTCAGGCATGGCTACCACTAAATGGGGTGATGGGTGACAACACGCATGATGAAAGTGATAGTCATGCAGATAAGCTACTGTTAAACATCACCAATGAAAACACGATTTACATTCAAAACACGAAATCTATCATTGTCCCTCGTCAAACAACCGGCAGCCGCGACACCAGCGCCCAACAAAAAGACATTGAAGACCCTATCACTGCCACGCAAATTGCAGCGCTAACGATTTCTTCAGATAAAAATGGCCATTTAAATACGCAAGGCAGTATCAAGCTCGATGACAAAGATTTTTCCGGAAAGCACCTCAACGATATGTGTGAACGCGGACAACTCGACCTCTCTCGCATCTTTGAGAAAATGGATGCGGATGTTCCTTTGTTTGCATTTGAGATTCAGTTGTATCAAAACAGACTCAAGCAGTTGGCAACGACAGCACGCAGCAAAGTAGACATTAAAAACATGCAGGATTTCATCCAGCATGTTGCCGCGCGCGTGAAGAGTGACAAAGATGCCACGCACTTCTACGGTTTTGAATGCCATTTCTATGACGTGTTTTACCGCACACTGAAGACAGCCAACCGCTTACCTGCAGGTTTTAAATTCAAAACCAACAAGATTATCAAACGTGGCCAACAACAATATCAGTACACACATGAACTACGTTCACGTCGTGCGAATGTTGCTGATTTACTGAACTTTATCGGTGATGCAACGCCGGCAAAAGATTTGCAGACGGTTGCACAAGCTATTGAGGCTGAGTCAACAATGACTACTGCGCCGATCGCAGATTTCGCTTTAGAACTTTTAACATCCAATACTGATGATGATAGTACGGAAGAAAATCACAACGCACAGCGCATTGTGCCACATCAACCGACGCAAGCACACACTGAATCATTGCGCCGATTATGCATTGCCTTGGCACGCCACCCCCGCACATTGGGTCGCGGCCTTAATGCAACACAGCTAGAAAGCTTCTCTGCACAACTAAAACCACATGACAAGGACAGCAAATACCATGCCAGCCTCAAACGTCAGGCACTGAATTTGTTAGTGCAAGCGGTGTTATCCCACAATCCGACGATATTCCGTGAAAATCCAGCCCTGCTTAGCGATAAGCGCTGCAACACAGAAACCTTGGCATTACAGTTAAAACATCTCAAAAAAATCACAACAAAAGACAACCGACAACAAACTGAAGTAACCTTGCGTGTACGCTCAGCGATTGCTAAAAATGATACTGTCGCACTACGTGATTTGCTTGGCTTGCCTGTGACATTCAAAGCCGACAATTGGCGCCATGCCTTGAATTTATTCTTCCGTCGTTTATTGCGCGCCTTATTGACACCACGTGCGCAGCAGCTTGCAAAAGATGTTACTGACACACAAGTTATTGAAATCGCAAAACGTGATAAAACCTGCTTTGCTGCGTTGGCGAAAAACGAAAAACAGCTGGGTCGCGTTGACCGTTGTATCACACGGGAAGCATCCTTAATCGGGAAACTAGAAGATGCTGAGCTGGATGCGTATCTCTGTCGCACTGAAGAAACCGTTCTTGAATCACGTATAGAAAATCTGGAAGATGGTGATTTGCTTGCGCGCTTGGGACTACGTACAAGTGAATTAGTAGAAAGTTGCCTGCATCACGGAACGCAACAGAGCTTATCACGACTCAGTCAAATAATTAGTAACAAACTAGAAACCTCGTCTCATATATCTGCGGAATCTGATCAATCAGGTGAATCTGCTCACTCAGCACCACGCTCTCCTTCTCGCGCACAAGTACTTACATTTCCAGATCAACATGACAAAACGGTCTATTCTAGTGATAGTGATGAGGAACTCGATACAAGGTTTCATGCACCTCCTCTTTCTACAAAAAAGTCCAAGAAGCCATTGCTCGAACCTACAACGACACAACCAGCAGCCACTGCAAAAAACCATTAACAGACCTATCTAAGAAAAATGGAAGAAACAGTTATCCTATGGCAAGTATTTGCAATGCGCCGAACAATACATTAGACCTAACAAACCAGCACCCTTTCTACCTGCCGTACTGGAGAAGACTTGGCTTCAGGGCGTGAAGATAATGCGACCAAAGCGTCAACTGTAACTCTTCGTGTTGCTGCCTCAGCACGTGCAGCATCTACTTTTGCAATCAAAGCAGCAAGCGGAGCCACTTGAAGAGAGGCTGGAAATTGCTCAGCTTCTCCACCTTCAATCCGCTTAACGCGCTGTAAAACCAAGTTAAGGGCATTAATGCATCTTGCATGCATCAACGCGTTAGCATACCAGCCTCGTAATTTGAGATGCCCCACTTGATCAAAAATCAACAATTCTACCTGAGGCTGATGCCAAGTATTCGCACACGCTCGACTTAAAAAAGCTTGCTTAGGTAAATAGCGTGCCATCAAGCGATCCCAATAAGCAATGTTATCTAACAACGCGCCGTCATCTAAGGTAAATCCTCGAGTCCTCGCAGAATCACGCATATATGCTTCATACTGTCCAATTGCCGCCACGGACGTAGGATGATAGCGAAGCCTAGCTGCCAACACTATCGCCTGGAACGCACGCAAGCCCTCCATTGTCAGTGATGCCCCCGCTTGCCGATGCTCCCGTGAGTAAACACAAGCCTCCAGTGTGCGCCAAATTTCTGCAGCCATGTAATACCCAACACTACCTAAGCTATTTGGTAACTGGCTTGCAATATCCTTAAGCCCATCAATCAGCGCTGTCCGCTCACTTGCTGGTAACTCATCTCCATCTATCCTTAAGGTGGCACGGAAATCATTCACCACACGCAACGCAGCTTCGACAGAACCATAGTGAGCAGCCTTCAGAAAGAAAGGCTTCGCTGCTGCCATATTTTCACGATATGTTTCACGATCTTTCGGCGTTTCAGCATGCCCTCCGCGCAGACAATTCATACCCAACATATACAAATTATATGCCAGCAAATGATTAAACGGATTAGCTCCTTCCGGACAAGCGGACATACTATTATGTCCAGCCTGTTCTCTACAAAAGGCAATACATGTCCGCCAATGAGCAAATAATTCTGGCGCCCGGCACAGGGCCAAAACCGCTGGATTCCGAAGCGCGTACCGCATAATACTCAGGTTATACCATACGACATCATTTACCTTTGTTTGATCAACACAGTTAGGCAAGACATCATCGACGAAGTGGGCGAGCAGCCGAGCAGACACTTGACCTTTTGTGGGATAATCTACTTGCGCAAGCGCAGCTAAGCCAGAGGCAAAACGTCTTCTAAAATTGGTTTCATGGGCTCGGCGATAACGACTCATTCCTTTATCACTCACGTAATACTTCAATGAGCGGAAACGCGGAGGCTCATCCGCCTGACCAAGACTATCAACACTCGTATCAGACGAAGTCGACGTATTCACCGCCGCATCAGCAGGCGCCGCGGCACTCGTACTTGGCAGACAAAACGCAACATTGGGATCGCTGCCCGTTGCAGCAACAATGGCTGCAATATTTTGTGCTATGACAGAAGATGATGTTTCATCATCCGAAGAAGAGGCACTACTGTAATCTGAGCTTGAACTTGCTGAACTTGTGTTAACGCCGGCTTCCAGTGCGCGCCGAACGGCAGAAGGCGAATCCGCAGAACTAGCGGACGTCAAAGATTCCGTTGATTTTGATGAGCCAACAGGCATATCAATACTCCATGATCATCATTACATTGCTACACAATCTTAGTCCCGGTTGGCTTGCACGCACGAAAGCACAGTTACAACAGCTCACCCACTGTGTAAATGCATTCTTATGGTTGTTATTGGTGACAAGACCGGCGGGACACCGGTATGTAGCTAAAAGCTAAAGGTAGGTGTATTTTCAAACTTTTTGTGCAATAACGCAAGCTTTCGGGTCTAAATTTGGCCTAAATTCAAGCACACCTGTATGCTTTCTAGTTAGGGTAAGCTATTGAAAAATAACAGGAAAATTTCTGTGCAATGGATGGGCCCCCGACTCAAGCTGGAGGGAACACCACCCGAAGACAATACCTAATATTGACAATATTGTGAATAATGCGTATTATCTAAGTATGAAAAACTTTAGTCCCAAACAAGCCGTTGAACTGTTCCATCTCCTCTTTTTGGATCAGCTCCAACATAAGTTAGATAACCGCCTTTATGCGTTAAAAGGGGGCTGTAATCTACGCTTTTTTTTCAATAGCATCCGCTACTCGGAAGATATTGATCTTGATATCCAAACTGTTCAGCGCGAAACCTTACAGCATAAAATCGATAAGCTGCTTGAAGGACAACCGTTCCAGCAAATTTTACAAGCAAAGGGTCTAAGCATCACAGATACACATGCTGTGAAACAAACACAAACAACCCAACGCTGGAAACTCAAAGTACACACCCAGCATTCACAACTCGGCATCCCAACCAAAATAGAATTTTCCCGACGAGGACCCATTACAAACGCACAAACAAGCCTCATGATGCCGCATATCTCTCAACTTTATCAGTTAGCGCCAATACTTGTGAGTCACTACGATGCAAATCAAGCTTTCTCACAAAAAGTAGAGGCACTTATTCATCGCTCACAAACACAAGCCAGAGATGTTTTTGATCTGCATTTACTTATTCAACAAGGCGCGAAACAACAGGGACAACCAGCAACAAAAGAAATAGAACATGCAAAACAAAATGCTTTATCTATTAGCTTTGAAGATTTTAAGAGTCAAGTTGTTGCATACTTACAACCTGAACACATAAAAACATATAGCAGCGCTGATACTTGGCACAGCATCGCTTCTCAAGTCATCAACTCTTTAACATCATGAAAACGCTGCAATACCTCAACAAAATCCGCGCCACCAAGCTACCTGTTTTAAGCACGCAAACAGTAGCATCACTCTTAGACACGAGTATCACCAACGCAAGCCAGTGGCTTACAAGAACCGCGCGCGAAAAGCACGTCGTCAAACTAAAACATGGGTTATGGCTAATCCAGCCGGACACAGACCCCTTATCCATCGCAAAATATTTAACGACGCCCTTCCCAAATTATATTTCCTTACAAACCGCTATGTACTTTCATGAAATGATTTTGCAAATTCCAGATGTGATCTATCTTATTTCCCTAGCGCGCACCACCGTACACAAAACCCCTATCGCAAGCTATTCTATTCATCATGTACAACCGAATTATTTTATGGGCTTTGAGACACTCCCCCAATCAGATATCTTTATGGCCACGCCAGAAAAAGCACTACTGGATTTTTGCTACCTGTTTCCAGCACGATCTAAATTATTCCACACACTACCAGAGCTTTTTCTTCCATCGCATTTTAGTCAAGACACCCTACAGCAACTTATCACACAATTGCCTACAGATTATCGTCATACGATGCTGAAGGAACGCCTAGCAACATTTGGAATTAACATAGATCCCGACTCAAGCCCGAGACAACCCGCCTGTTCAAATTAGCAACAACCAGTGTTGGCTGACATAAAATAGGGAGAATTTCCCATTGCGTCTAAAAAGGTTCTCTCGTAGAATGCCAGGCAATAGAAACAAGTACTCAGTTTTTAGGAAGTCCAATCACATGCATAGCCAGCTTGTGTTGCCGTATCAAGAACAGAGAAAACAAGATTCTTTGGCCACCAGAGGTGTGACATAACATGGTCGTTCTCGCAGCTAATGCGGTACTTCCCCTCTTTTCCCGCGATCCTCACGGGTCCGGCATTTCTTCTTCTGTTCTCGAAACCACTATCCAAAGAAATCAGCTAACAACGCTATTCTCAGACCTAAAAAAGGTTGGATTGAACGCCCAGCTTAAGGGAGCAGAAGAGCACCCCTCTCCCACACCCAAACTGTCTATTTCAAGAACAAGGGCACCCTCACCAACAAACCCAGGACAAGCCGTTGCAACACGCGACAGCGCGCACTCACTAGGGACGGTCGATGAAACTTTGAGCACCACCTCATCCGCAGAGCTAATTAAATCTAATCCTGATGACGACGTCATCGCTGACATCTTCGGCAAGTATCACGGTGAAAACCAAGAGTTTCTCACGCTGCATATTCCTGTCGATCACGAAGATCCGCAGACCGCATGGGCTTTAGCTAAATTTCGCCATGCTGCCAATGTACACCATACGCATCCAAATGCGCCTGATCATGTGCAAAAAACAACAGACATACTCTCTGAAATCCAACCTGAATTTCGTGATGCTACGCACGCTTCACCAACAGCGACGCTTATTGATCGACAAAAAAATGCAAAAAAAGAACAGCGTATACACCACCCTGATTTTGTTCTCGC
>BQJM01000033.1 GCA_021604705.1 marine bacterium B5-7
ATCTAAGCGAAATACCTGTAAAGCTGCCCACTTACGTAACAAATACGAAATACCAATATGCTGCACCAATTCAGGGGGCAGCACCTTGTGTTCATCAACCCATTCTACCCATTTAACCAGGGTATCTTGGAGTTCTGTTAATGCTTCCGGGTTCTCATCAGGTACAGAATCATTATCATCCATTGGGCTCATCCTCTATTTGTCCGATCGATTATACGTGAAACCGCAGAAAAAAACTGCATGGCGCTTAAAGTATGGACAATAACACCCCATTTATCAGGGTTGTCAGAAACGTGTCTGTACCCTAAAGTGTTCTTCGAATTCTCATGGAGTGAACAAATGGGTAGCACACAAAAGCCTGATGAAAACGAAGTATTAGCCAAGATTCGTGCTTTCCTACAGGACTATTCGTTGGGCACAAAACCTTGTTCATTACTTCGTGACTACCATGCTAGGCGTCTCATTATACAAGACACCGGCATTATCGTGCGTCACTATGTCGAACGAGGTGACCTGCAAAAAACGAAAGAATGGCTGGCACTCCTTGACCGTTTAGCAGCACAGGTACCCACGCCAGAGAACATAAGAACGCTGCTAAATTTCAACACGCAGCGCACAACAACTAAATCCAGCATAAACCCTGATTTACCAGACATACAACAAGTAATATATTCCTTACTACTTAATTACTTTTCAACAGTAAGCACACTCGGCAGTATGTTTCATCTGGCTATTCTACCACTCTCTCCTATCTACCCTGATGACAAAATCCGCTCAGCATTACCCCCCGCGACACTCAGAGCTCTCTTTTTTCCCCGGCTTCTCGCCCAAGGACAATATGCCTTCAGGGAAACGAAAGGCCTGCTCTCTTATTCTGTCAATAAAAACCGCGTTCCTCCCGAACTCGCTTTGGAGATGTTACGCCATTTTTCCAACCCCCTACTTACCGCAAAAGGCATTCTAAATCACACAATAGAAGGTATACCCACAGTCTTAACCAAAGACATGAAAATAAGAGACTCGCAATTGTTTGATGAAAAATGTGAAATATACTTCCCATCACAAGAACAGTTCAACAAATGGTGGGAACCTCTCACTATCGCCTTGTTAAAGCGCGTCGCTGAAAATGAAACAACCGCACACCAATTGTTTCAGAATGATGATACAACTACCTTCCATCATAGTCCGGAAGCTTATTTCCCCTACATCAGTCGCCTCCCTGAGTTGTTTTCTGTGATTCCTTCACTACCACCCAGTCTCTGCTGCGACATTTTGCGGCATACTGACATTCCAGCATTATTGGCAGCTGATACACCATCTGATCAACAAGATGCGCAAATCGAACACGTTGCAACATTACTCACACTTACCTTTACACATATGTTTCCAGATAATCATGGTTGCCTGTTAGTCGTCAATGCTTACGTGGCAATGCAATCACAGGCTTTTGATACGCCGCCCGTAGTGAAGGAACGTTTGGATAGCGAACGTGAAAAAAGCCCAGAAGATTGTGCGCGTGCACTAATGCACGATTGGGATTTAACTGACGCACAACGCACTGCATTAAAAAGAATTTTGATGGTGACACATGGTGATGATTCTTTGGAAGTACGCAATATTCTCCTCAACAGGCTTCACATACCGCAAGTTCAAGATTCTGCGCCACCACCATTTCTAACAACAACGACCGTCACGCCGACAGCCCCTCCCTGGACAGCATCAGCCTTCAGGCCAAGAGCGCAACCAGCTCCTCCAGCGTATACACCACCAACACAAGAACAAGTCGCAGCACAACAGCGCCTTGCCGCACAAGCAGAACAAGAAGTACAAGCAGCAATGGCACGTGCTGCAGCAGCGGCTGCAGCCGCTGCATCAATGAGCGCAGCCATTAATCCACATGCCCCTAGCGCACCCCCATTGCCTGTCGGTGCTGGCGTTGGATCGATTAATAGGGATGATGAGGTGCCACCGACGTATGATTCTTTGAGCATTAGTTAACGAACTATATAAATAGAACATTCCGCCGACGCTGTCGGCTTAGATCCCAGACATTTTCCTCCGGAAAATTCTGGGATGACAAGCGACAGCGCCGGATGACAGTACTGGTCTAAAATGACAATTCACCCGACCCACGCATACCTTTCCAAGGCCGCAGGATGGCATTGCACACACGGGTCTTTACAGGTTTCAGCATCGACTTTTTCCACGCAGGATTTCCGGATCCAATGCTGCATCAGCTCACGTGCTTGTTCTTCATCAATCGAAAAATGCACCATCACATCATGCAAACTGACTTGCTGATTTAATTGTAAATACAATTTAAGCTGACGCAGCATGACGCATCCCCAATAACACCGCAAAAAATGCTAAGGCAATCCCAGTAATCCACATCAGCGATTGCATCGGATGACGCGCCCACGTTGCCGCCTGATAGAAAATCACCGCCGTACTGTAGGCCAAACCCGTTGTCCAACACAGAGAAAATGTCATCCAGCCGCGATTTAATTCTCTCAGCGTTGCTGCTGTTGCAGAAACACATGGCATATACAATAAAATAAACAACAAATAGGCAAAGGCGCCAATGCGACCATCAAAGCGCTTAAACATCTCGCCATATACGCCGTGATTCACATTCTGGATCGGCGCACTTGCTAACACCGGATTACTAAAGCTTTTTGCTAAGCCGCGTGCGTTATCAGCAATACTGCCCAAGGCGCGCTGCATTGTTTGTGTAAATCCCCACGATTGTTTAGGCTCGTGCAAATGACCTTCTTGGGTATACAAGGTATTTAAAGTCCCTACCACCACTTCCTTCGCCAGCGTACCCGTTAACAAACCCACCGTTGCCGGCCAATTGTCTTGACGAATACCCATGGGGGAAAAAACTGGCGTTAAATGTTTCCCTGCCTGTGCTAACAAAGAATCTCTTGATTGATGAAAGTGCACGCTATTTAAAAAACCTAGCAACATACACACAGGCACAATAACCTTCCCTGCACGCCATAAAAATTGTTTTAAACGCACGCCTGCATTGATCAACAAGGTCTTCATCTTAGGTAATAAGTACGGTGGCATTTCCATGATCAAAGGCGAAGATTGCCCGCGCAATAAGGTTTTCCGTAAAATGAACCCCGTTAATACGGCCATCGCAACACCAATGAGGTACAAAGCAAATACCACATTTTGCCCACCCGTCGGAAAAAATGCCCCCACAAATACGGCATAAATGGCTAAGCGTGCACCGCAAGACATAAAGGGACTCATAAGAATTGTTAAAATACGATCGCGCGGTTTATCTAAAGTCCGCGTTGCCATGATAGCAGGCACATTACACCCAAATCCCACGATCAAAGGTACAAATGACTTACCCGGCAAACCCAATGCCCGCATCGCACGGTCCATCACAAAAGCGGCGCGCGCCATATAACCCGATGCTTCCAATAGCGATAAAAATAAAAACATCGCACCGATAATCGGCACAAATGTAATCGTCGTATTTAAACCTTTACCCACGCCGGCAGTCAAAATAGCATTAATCCAGACAGGCACATGCCAGCTAGTCAATAATTGTGATAAACCGTGCACAAAAATTGCTTCTGAGCCCCAATCAAAAAAGTCTTGAAATACCCCGCCCACATTGATCGCAAAGAAAAATAAGCTGTACATCACCAAAAGAAAAACCGGGATTCCCAGAAAACGATTCAGCACCACACGATCAATGGCTGCAGTCAGTTGCTTTCTACGATGACCTCGGCTTAATACCGTTTTCATCAAAGCATGAATCACATCATAACGCTCACTCGCGATCAAAATATCTGTGTCATCTGGTAAAGCATACGCTGAAGCATCACGCGACGCCTCGCAAGAAAATCCCCGGAGAGCATAATCATCACCCTCTAAATGCCGAAGCGCTAAGCGCATCGCTTTGTGTTGTTCAACGGAAGATTGCGTGATCAAACTAGCCGCCAATGCTCGCTGAACCTTTGCCAGTGGTGCATCAAACTGCACCCAAGGAGATGATCGTTGCAGGCTTGGCAGCAATGTTGCTAACTGTGCTTTAAACTGCTTAATATCCGATTTTTTATGGCTAGACAGCGGCAACACGGGGCATCCCAGCGCTGTTTGCAAAGCGGAAATATCCAGCTTCAAGCCTTGTTTTTTTGCCAGGTCCATTTTATTTAAAACAATCACCACTGGGCATTGCTGCTCAAGTAATTGTGAGGTTAAAAATAAATGACGCTCTAAGTTGGTTGCATCAACGACATTGATCACGCAATCACTCTGCTGCGATAACACTTCGTCACAAGCTACACAAAAATCGAGGGGGCGTTCATTACTGTGCGCGACTAAACTATACAAGCCCGGTAAATCTGTAACATCAAATGTCTGCCCCCCATCCTGGAAAGATCCTGACTTACGCTCAACGGTAACACCGGGCCAATTACCAACGCGTTGACGTGCACCCGTGAGCGCATTAAAGAATGTGGTCTTTCCACTGTTAGGATTACCGACTAAGGTCAGCGTCGTGGTTTGCATCATGTTTTTCTAAATTAAGTATGGCCGCTTCGTGCTTACGCAAGGTTAAATCATAATCACGGACATGGATTTCTATGGGATCACCTAAGGGGGCGATTTTTGTTAAGCGAAAGCTTGTACCAGGCGTTAGGCCCATCGCCAATAATTGCTGCCGATACGCGGAAGCGCCACCGTCAAAACCTTGGATTGTAGCCGATTCGCCACATTTCAGTTGATTGATTTTCATTCATGAGATTATACGCATTTTTCTGTGGGACTCAAGGTTATTGAGAATAATTCTCATTTAGAGTCGGTATTGCAAAAACAGCACTGTCACTTGCCCTTGAGACTGTCATTCCGCGCTTGACGCGGAACCTCCTGCAGCCTCTAGCTTAGTTAGTATCTGATGGAGATCCCGGATCAAGGCCGGGGTGACAGGTGGTGCAAAAATCCCATAGAATGCACGAATGAATACATATCCAAACACAGAACAAACAATGCTATTGCGAGGACCTGCGGGTGACTTAGAAGTCGTCGCAGCGCCGGGCGAGG
Source organism: marine bacterium B5-7 (assembly GCA_021604705.1). Classification (NCBI taxonomy): domain Bacteria; kingdom Pseudomonadati; phylum Pseudomonadota; class Gammaproteobacteria; species marine bacterium B5-7. Next base: position 5,068 of record BQJM01000033.1, read on the forward strand.
CAGATAAACCTTTGGTGGTGATTTGTCATCCCCACCCGCTTTATGGCGGCACCATGGATAACAAAGTCGTCACAACGACGTATCGTACATTCCGCGATCGCGGGCATCCAGTTGTACGCTTTAATTTCCGTGGCGTAGGTAACAGCGAAGGCGAATACGCGCAAGGCGATGGCGAAATGGACGATTGTCGTTTTGTCTTAGATTGGGCGCGCGAGCAACTCAATCAACCCAATTTTATTTTAGCGGGTTTCTCTTTTGGATCGTATGTGGCTGCACATGTCGCGGAAGATTGGGATGCTGATCCGCACTTCAAAAAATTAATTTCTATCGCACCGCCAGTTAATCATTTTAGTTTCGCAAAATTGTCTTTTCAGACACCTTGGTTAATCTTGATGGGCGATGACGACGAAGTCGTCCCATCTGAGCAAGTCTACAAATGGGTGAAAAGCATCACGCCAGCACCAACATTGGTGCGCTTTGCAGAAACTTCGCATTTTTTCCATGGAAAATTGGTGGATCTGCGGGAGGCGTTGCTTGGGAATGTGGCAGTAGATGGAGATTCCGGCTCAAGGCCGGAATGACAATGCCCGATGGAAACCCGGAATGACGGCTCCGCCCTGTCATTCTGACAGCACCTTGCAATTTTATCATCAAGCTTTTAAGCTTACGGCATGACAGACGCTCTCATCATCGATAATCTTTGCAAAACCTACGACAATGGCTTTCAAGCCCTAAAAGGCATTAGCTTGCGCGTAGAACAAGGTGATTTCTTTGCCCTACTCGGCCCCAATGGTGCCGGAAAATCTACCACCATTGGTATTTTATGTTCACTGGTCAATAAAACCAGTGGCCAGGTCAAAATTTTAGGTCACGATATTGATACCGCATTATCCCAAGCCAAATCCCGAGTCGGTTTGGTGCCCCAAGAGTTTAATTTTAGTATTTTCGAACGCGTACAAGATATTGTCGTCAATCAAGCGGGTTATTATGGTGTGCCGCGTCAAACGGCCTTGGCACGTTCCGCACAGCTCCTAAAATCTTTAGGTCTATGGGATAAACGCAATCAAGTCGCACGTAATTTATCGGGCGGCATGAAGCGCCGATTGATGATTGCACGCGCGCTGGTGCACTGCCCTGATATGCTGATTCTTGACGAACCTACCGCCGGCGTCGATATTGAATTACGTCGATCCATGTGGGAATTTTTGCAAGGCATCAATAAGCAAGGCACCACGATTATTTTAACGACACATTATTTAGAAGAAGCAGAATCTTTGTGCCGCAATATTGCCATCATGAACCACGGCAAGGTAATTGAAAACACCAGCATGCCTGCCTTGTTGCAGCAACTGGATGTAGAAACATTCGTATTAGATGTTCAGCCGCTGATGTCCACATTGGCTTCGCCGCCCGACTTTGTTTTACGACAAATCAATGCAACCACGCTGGAAATCGACATGAATAAATCACAACATTTAAATAATGCGTTTGCTTGGCTGTCGGCGCAGGGTGTGAATGTAGTCAGCATGCGCAACAAAGCCAACCGTTTAGAAGAATTGTTCTTGCACTTAACCGGCGATTCATCGCCCATGCAGGCAGGGTAATTATGTTATCAAAAGCTTATTGGATTAGTTTACTCACCCTAGCCCGTCGCGAAGTGATGCGCGTCTTACGCATTTGGCCACAAAGTTTATTACCGCCTGTCATGACCATGTCATTATATTTTGTGGTATTTGGTTCACTGATTGGACCACGTGTGGGACAAATGCACGGCTTTCCTTATATTCAATTTATCGCGCCCGGTTTAATTATGATGTCGGCGATTACGAATGCCTACACCAATGTATCTTCCTCCTTTTTTAGTTCTAAATTTCAGCGCAGCATTGAAGAAATCCAAGTATCTCCTATGCCACCCAGCGCAATTATTTTAGGCTTTACATTAGGTGGCGTGGTACGTGGCTTATTCGCCGGTTTATTAGTGATGGGCGTTGCTTTGTTTTTTACAAGATTACATATGCCGCATCCTGGCATGATGTTGTTAGTTATCTTTTTATCGTCTTTCTTATTTGCCCTGGCCGGCTTATTTAACGGGATTTTTGCGCAAAAGTTTGATGATGTGACCATTATCCCAACCTTTGTGATTACGCCATTAACGTATCTGGGCGGGGTATTTTATTCGATCCAAATGTTGCATGGCTTTTGGTTGCAGATTACTTTAGCTAATCCGATTTTGTATTTGGTGAATGCCTTTCGCTACGGTATGCTGGGTATTTCCGATGTTAATCCTCACGGTGCCATCATCGCCATCCTTGGCTTTATTGTGATGCTCTATACGGTGTGCTGGTGGTTAATTAAAACCGGGCGACGGATGCGGTCATAAAATAATTATCTTTTGAGGGTTTTTTCGCAATCTTGCTCTAAATCGTCCAGCAGATGACCTAGCATGTTGGGATTATAGAAATTGAGTGTTTGGGTGAAGAAGCCACACCAACTACCTTTAAGCACCTGCTTATTCTCACGTTGAATACAACTGATAAGAGAAGATACTTCGTCTTCTACTTGGTTTAATGGGTTCGTTTTATTTTCTGTGTAGGCTTTAATAATCTCTTGAATAGCACGTTTAGCTTTTTTTGCTAACTGGATTTTTGCTTGTCGGGTGGCTGTCATTGCCATTCGGTCAGAAAAACTTGGGTTTTCAATGACACGTTTACTGAGGTAGGTATCCATTTTTTTTTGATATTCTTTTAGGAGATTCAAGGCCTTAGACTGAACCTCAACTTGAGATTGAGAATCACTGGCCTCAGTGATAGCCACGTCTAGTTTACTTTGCGATTGAGAAACAACACCAAGCTCATCGGAATCTTCAGAACCCTTCGCTGCTTTAGAAGTTTCTAAGGTCTGATTCACCACAAGCTGAACCACACCAACAACATTCAATAATTTTTTTCGTTCGAGACTTGCTTTACCTATTTCATGGGTCAAGAAAGTTTCTGCGACGGTAAGCCGTGCTGCGTCATCTTCACTTTTTTGCACTGAGTTTTCTGCTCGGCACACATCAATGAGTGACGCGGCTAGTTTCCCGGCAAGGGCTAGCTTAGCCGTATCTTCATCATTGATACGTTGCTGTAATCCTTGAAAGGTTTGTTTGTATTGCTTTTCCCCGATTTTTTCAACATGCATCGCGGTATTAAGATAGTGTCCTGGTGGTAATCTTGCAACAATGAAACCAACCGCGCTGGGCACATCAGGATCGTAGTTAGTTTCAAAAGCTGCGCGACCGTCAACTTCCTGAAAAGTTTTTATCAATGTATCAAGCGTTGTGGTATCTAAACGGTTGCCATTAATTTTGTTTGTTTCATCAAAATTCTCAACTTCATTGATGATTGAGGAAAAGTCATGCCCCTCTATGTAATCTAAGTTATTCGTTTGTTCCAGGCATTGTTGTCGTTGTTTTTTGAGCTGGTCAAGGCGCGCAATTTCAGCAGTAATGTCTGCTTCAATTTCTTTCCATGTTGTCTCGTCTACGCCGACCCCACGCATATTAATAACCTTGTTATGACGCTTATTAAGGCTAAATTGTACAGGAAGAAAGCGGACCTCCGAAGGCTAACGATGAAGCTTTGTCCATTTCTGGGGTGTATTTGACGAGTTATCAGGCGTTATTTGGCTTAGACGGTGTTTCTAAAATCGGTATCAACCGCTTGAATCGCCTGTCCCAACAAATCAGGATTATACGCATAACGCTTCTTACCAAAGAATGTCATACCGTAGCTATCATTTTTCAAGATGCGCTGATTATCAAACTGGGCGTCAAGAATAAGATCATTCACAGCCAGCCTTAACAACGTTAGATCGGCACCATCCTTGCTGTATTCGTTGATAATATCTTTCACTTTTATCTTTAAGTCTTTCGCTTTCTCGATTTTATTTTTTCTTGCAGTCGTTGATGCACGCAGTTTTTCTATGCCGGATAAGCTTTTCGGGTTCACATCCCGCGCGGCTAAGTACGTATCAAGCTTTTCATTAAAATCAACCAGTACAGTGACCGCTTTTAGTGCCTGGGCTTGTTCGACCTTTAGTTCGACCTTCAGATTTTCACCGGCTTCTTCTGCTTGAGCACTCACACTTGTTTCTGCGGATTTTTCTGCAGCGTTGACAGATTGTTGATAGGCATTCGCTGATTCACTAAGCACTTTTACTTCGTTCTTAGCAGCCCCAAATATTCCACGCAGTGTCGTACGCTGCGAAGCATCATACTTGTCAGATTGTAACACTGCCTCCAAATTATTGAAGATGATCGTTCCTTTATCAAAAACATACGTTGGCTTTTCAAGGTCGAAAGAGTCACTCGCATTAACCTCTTCCTTTTTGTCTAATAGCCTCGCATTAATCTCTTTCTTTTTGTCAAATAGCGCAGTAGCTGCATCCTTAATAGCAATCAGTGCTGATTTTACATTGTCTTTCTCAAGCCCTATAAAGATATCAATGTCTGCAACTTTTGCCTGCTGAACTAGCCTGGTAAAGGCAGACATTACACTGTCTGCCGTTTTGACGCTTTTTTCTTTGAGCGCCTTTTTTTCATCCTGTAATTTCTTATTATCCACGATCGCCACTGCAGCCAAAAACGCTCTCTCTTGCGCAACAAATTCAGCGACTTCTTTTTCAACCCTCGCTTGATACACAGCATTAATATTGGCACGTAATGCGGCAATGGGGGAGTCAAACTGTGTTTTCTCGCTGGTGTTGTTATGCGTGATGAGATCAGCATATGTAATCAATCCTGAATCCGTAAGCATGGTATTCTTAGGTAATTTTTCCTGGACATAGGCATCAATGTCTACAACCGCGACATTAACACGAACATGTTTTACTTTGTGTCCTATAATTTTCTCACCATCATCAAGCAATCCGCGAAAATGTTCATCATTCAATTTTCCATCGACAATCTCATGCGTTGAATCAAACTTTTTTATTTCCTCAATCTGTGGCCCTATCTCTGCGCCCAGCTGAAAATGCAAGTTGTCGATAAGCCCTTGTCTTTGGCTCGTAATAAAGCGCAAGCGGTTGCGTTCAACCTGGATAGCTAGGCGAATTGCTTCAATGCGTTCTTTTTTCTCTTCTGGGCTTTCAATAAACACTTCTGTCGACGGAGGTGATGCCGCGCGTGAGTCACCGGCCTCGGAGTTGCTACTGGAGAATTGAACATCGGCATCACTATAGGACCCTGAATCTGAAGTCGATCCAACGCTATTCCTGCGACTGCTTGATGCTGAATTAGGGCCTGTCATGTCTCACCTCGGTTTCCACTGTTTATTTCAACCAGTCTGCCTCATGAATATTAAGGGAACCTTAAGAGAGTTAAGATAATTGAAGAAAGCTGCTCAGTTTTTGGGTGTTGGTGCTAACAGGAAACCTCGGCTCAAGGCTGGGGAGGCATAATCTGTTACCTATGTCCTCGAACGTTTGTTACCTATGTCCCCGGTCCGTACAGCTTAACGCGGCATCTCCTCGACGGCACTGCAGTGTTAGATGAAGACCCCGGGTCGGCGCCCGGGGTGACAGGTTCCACACAGAATGCGTAAAAGGCCCGGGAGGGTATTTCTTTCGAAAACCGTTGGCGGCAGGGATGCCGGCATCGAGCGCCAGGGATGGTGGTATATCCTGTCATTCCGGCCTTGAGCCGGAATCTCCTGACAGCACTACAGTGTTAGATGGAGACCCCGGGTCGGCGCCCGGGGTGACAGAAAGCAAAAACCGCCCAGTGTGTGAGGCTTCCACCTTGGCCACATCTTCCGGTGTACCAGCCGCCACAAGGGTACCGCCACCATCACCGCCTTCCGGCCCCAAGTCGAGGATCCAGTCCGCGGTTTTGATCACATCGATGTTATGTTCAATCACCACAATCGTGTTACCCGCATCACGTAAGCGATATAACACACCTAACAACTGATCGATGTCGTGAAAATGTAATCCCGTAGTGGGTTCATCCAAAATATATAAAGTCTTACCCGTGCCACGCTTTGATAATTCTTTAGAAAGTTTTACGCGCTGCGCTTCACCACCCGATAAAGTTGTCGCGCTTTGACCGAGTGAAATATAGGACAAGCCAACATCAATTAAGGTTTGTAACTTACGTGCAATAGCTGGCACCGGTTCAAAGACAATCGCAGCTTCTTCTACGGTTAAAGCCAAAATTTCATGAATGTTTTTACCTTTATATTGAATGTCTAAGGTTTCACGGTTGTAGCGCTTGCCCTTACACACATCACATTGCACATACATATTCGGTAAAAAATGCATTTCCACACAAATCACGCCGTCACCCTGGCAGGCTTCGCAACGCCCCCCTTTCACATTAAAACTGAATCGGCCGGGTTTATAACCGCGTGCACGTGCTTCCGGGGTATGTGCGAATAATTCTCGTATCGGGGTAAAAATGCCGGTGTAGGTTGCCGGATTTGAACGCGGCGTGCGTCCAATCGGGCGTTGATTAATATCAACCACTTTATCCAAGTGCTCCAAACCTTTTAGGCTGCGATATTTTGCAGGCTCTAATGTCGTTGCATTATTTAAGGCAATCGCTGTAATAGGGTACAAGGTGTCATTCACAAAAGTAGATTTTCCTGATCCCGACACACCCGTCACACAGGTTAATAAACCCAGCGGAATTTCTACCGTCAGATCTTTTAAGTTATTACCACTTGCACCCGACAGTTTCAACACTTTTTTCGTGGGCGCAATGCGTTTTTCTGGTGAACGTATCGTACGTACGCCCGATAAAAATTGTCCGGTAATCGATTCTTTTACTTTGCAAATATCGTCTAAGGATCCACACGCAACGACTTCGCCACCATGAACCCCTGCCATCGGACCAATATCCACGACATAGTCTGCCATGCGGATCGCTTCTTCGTCATGTTCAACCACAATGACTGTATTACCTAAATCACGTAAGTGTTTTAGCGTATTTAATAAACGTTCATTGTCACGTTGGTGCAAACCGATAGATGGCTCATCAAGCACATACATTACCCCCACCAAGCCCGCGCCAATTTGGCTGGCTAAACGAATACGCTGCGCTTCCCCGCCTGATAAAGTATCCGCACTGCGATGCAAGCTTAAGTAATTTAAACCCACATTATTCAAAAACCCTAAACGCGCGCAGACTTCTTTTAATATTTTTCCAGCAATTTCACCCCGCTTACCCGGCAAGTTCAATTGTTCAAAATGCGCCAACGCCTGGCCAATCGGTAACTCTGTGATACTGGGTAAGTTATACTCCCCCACAAACACATGCCGTGAAGCTTCTCGCAAACGTGCACCATGGCACGAATCACAATCACTGGTCGTCAAATATTTCGCGAAATCTTCTCGCACCATGTTGGACTCTGTTTCATGGTAACGACGCTCAAAATTATTAATAATCCCTTCAAATTCATGCGTTTTAATAAACTCACGGCCGCGATCATTTTTATAACGAAACTCAATCAGGTCATTGCTACCATACAACACAATATCTTGAAATTTTTTCGGTAGTTTCTGAAACGGCGTTTCTAAATCAAAATCAAAGTGCTTGGCCAATGACAGCAACATTTGATAATAATACATGGTGCGCCTATCCCAACCACGAATCGCACCTGCGGCTAAACTCAACTCCGCATCTTGTATCACTTTTTCTGGATCAAAAAATTGTTTCACCCCCAGACCATCGCATTTTTCACATGCACCTTTTGGGTTGTTAAACGAAAAAATACGCGGTTCTAATTCTTCTAAGCTGTAGCCGCACTGTGGACAAGCATATTTTGAAGAAAATAATAAATCTTCTTGCTCACCATCCATCAATGCAACACCCACCGTGCCATCTGTGAGATTTAACGCTGTTTCGAAAGATTCCGCTAAGCGTTGCTTAATATCGTCACGCACTTTAAAACGATCGACCACCACATCAATATCGTGTTTCTTGCGTAAATCTAATAAGGGTGCATCGTCTAACTCTACGACTTCACCATCAATACGCGCACGAATAAAACCCTGGCTTTTTAATTGCTCCATAAGCTGCAAATGTTCGCCCTTGCGCTGCCGCACAATCGGCGCCAACAAATAACATTTGGTGTCTTTCGGCAAAGCCAACACTGCATCAACCATTTGGCTGATCGTTTGTGCATTTAGAGTCACATGATGTTTAGGACATTGCGGATCGCCCGCGCGTGCAAACAATAAACGCAAATAATCGTAGATCTCTGTCACGGTGCCCACTGTTGATCGCGGATTATGTGATGTAGACTTCTGTTCAATGGAAATCGCTGGCGATAAACCCTCAATGTGATCGACATCAGGTTTATCTAATCGCGATAGAAATTGACGCGCGTAGGCAGACAAAGATTCAACGTAACGACGTTGACCCTCGGCATACAAGGTATCGAATGCAAGGGAGGATTTACCGGATCCGGATACCCCAGTAATGACAATCAGTTTGTCACGTGGCAGCGTAAGTTGAACATTTTTTAGGTTATGGGTGCGAGCACCACGAATTGTTATCTGATCCATGCCTGACGTTTCACTTAAACTGCTGTACAATCCGGCAGTATACTAGGCTTTTGGACAACGAAGAACCCATGATGAATACACAAGAACGACGTACTACTTTTGCTGTTAGCCTAATTATGGCCTTCCGCATGCTTGGTCTGTTCATGATTTTGCCAGTCTTTTCTGTCGCGGCACGCACTTACGCGGATGCAACGCCACAATTGATAGGCTTGGCGCTAGGAGTCTACGGACTCACACAGGCCTGTCTGCAAATGCCTTTTGGCTTAATGTCAGACCGATTGGGCCGTAAGCCCATTATTTTAACGGGCTTAGTCCTCTTTGCGATTGGTAGCTTAGTCGCTGCACTCGCCCACAATCTTCACCTTATTATAATAGGACGTGCTTTGCAGGGTGGTGGCGCCATCGGTAGCACATTAATTGCACTGCTTGCAGATTTCACCCGCCCAGAGCAACGCACCAAAGCCATGGCATGCATGGGTATGACCATTGGCATCGCTTTTTCTGCCGCCATGGTGCTCGGACCTTTAGTGGCACGCTGGCATAGCCTATCTGCGATTTTTTGGTTAACCGCTCTATTAGCACTGCTTGGTATCGTCGTCTTATTTTATTTAGTACCTGCAGGGGCACCCGTTCTTGACGAGAACCAAGAACCTTTACTTAAGAAACTGTGGACGGTACTCACGGATAAAGAATTATTGCGCTTAGATGCCGGGATATTTTTACAGCACGCTGCATTGACTGCCAGTTTTCTCGTGATCCCTGTGGTCTTTCATCACAGCGGGATCACAACCCTCCATGCATGGCGCGCGTACTTACCAATTTTAGTCATTGCCTTTCTTTGCATGGTGCCTTTAATTATTCTCGCTGAGAAAAAACAAAAAATGCGCCCCATCTTTTTAGGCTGTATTGCCATGATAGGCATCAGCCAATGCATACTCGCATTAAGTTACCATGTTTTCTGGGTGGTGTGTTTCGCACTACTTTTATTCTTTATTGCATTTAATTGTTTAGAAGCGTGCTTACCGTCATTGGTATCCAAACGCTGCCCCGCTGCCAGCAAAGGTACTGCCATGGGGATCTATTCTAGCAGCCAATTCTTAGGCATATTTTTTGGTGGGACCGTTGGTGGCATTGTCTATGCTCACATCCACATTGCCGGTGTATTTGCACTGGTCGCAGGTTTCGCATTGGTTTGGTTATTGATTGCATTCGGTATGCAACCAATTAAAGTAAGTTCAAAAAACGAGGAGTAAAGTGTATGGCAAGAGGTGTTAATAAAGTAATTCTAATCGGTAATCTCGGACAAGATCCAGAAGTACGTTACATGCCGTCTGGTTCAGCGGTTGCGAACGTCAGTTTAGCGACAACAGAATCACGAAAAAATCGCGAAACTGGTGAAAACGAAGATCAAACAGAATGGCATCGTGTCACGTTTTATAATCGTCTTGCAGAAATCGCAGGCGAATATTTACGTAAAGGGTCAAAAATTTACGTCGATGGAAAGATACGCACACGTAAATGGCAAGATAAAAGTGGACAAGATCGTTATACCACTGAAATCATCGCGAATGAAATGCAAATGCTCGACAGCCGTGGTGGCGGTGCACCTGCAGGCGGCGATGGTGGTGGCTTTACCGCATCTAAACCTGCTGCAGCAAAATCTACGTCTAAGCCTGCAGCACAACCCGCCGCAGCGATTGAAGACTTTGATGATGATATCCCGTTTTAGTTAGAGGTTTATCGCTCTGGGGCCCATGCGGGCCCCATCTATTGCTGTCATCCCGCGCTTGATGCGGGATCTCCAGCTAATGCCCACTGTCATCCCGCACTTGATGCGGGATCTCCGGCTAATAAAACAATTCTTGAAAGCCCAGTCCGGTATTCCTTTCAAAAAGACGCACACTAACTGCCTTCCCTGGCGCTCGACGCCGGCATCCCTGCCGCCGACGCTTTTTGAAAGGAACACCCTCCTGGGCTCTTCATGCATTCGATCATCCACCACCACGACCAATATCGCATTCAAACAAAAATATCATTTTGGTAATGTCTGTGTAAACCTTTTCCCCCAACCCAGCATCTTTAATGCTTTGTTAAGAATTTTCTGATATTGTAGAAAGTAGGAAAATAGTATTTATATATAAATCAATGACTTAGAACAATTAAAACGACGGTACACCACGGATTCGGTTGCCAAAACGACAAAAAAGTGAGCGGTATGCGGGTAATTTATTCACGCAAACCAAAGAATAACGGCAGGATTAAGGGGTGAGTAATGATAATGTCAGTACAACAGCGTATGCGTCAGGATGTGCAGAACTTCAGCCAAGAGCTGACGGAACGGCTGTATCTCGAGCATGGGATTACGCCCGCAGCTATTCAACTTGCTAGCCTCAAGGAGCCTACCGGCTACAGCACACGCTACCAAGCCATTATGGATCGCAAACCGGAAGCGACCTTCTGGAATGCGCAGTATGACAAAGAGTTAATAAACTCCAGCGAAGACAGCCCAGCCAAACAAGCCGCGCTTGCACGTAAGACGCATGGCACTCTCCAGGCTGACGAATTCAACATCCAACGTCGTATGAAAGCGGTAAACTTCACAAAAGATAATGACATCTTAAACGCCTACCTGCCTTGGTGGAACCGTTTAGGTATTGCTATCTGGAATAAGAATCTCAATGCCAAACTCAGTTGGCGCGAAAACTGGCGTGGAAAATTTTCCATCCTCTTTCAGGTTCGCAGCAAAGAAGAACGCGAAAAAGCAATACTCGACAAAAAAATCAATGCGCTCAAACAACGCATCCTAAAGATCCAAGCTTACGCGGCTGTTGTGCAGCAACATGTTGCAGCAATGGTCACAGAAAAAGACTTCACCACAGCAAAAGAAGAGGCTAACCTCTTTGACAATGCTGTCGACACATCCTTACGCTTACAGTATTTAAACGACGATGCAACACTCGATGCTGCTGCTAAACGCAGCGCATTAATGAATGGCTTCCTAAAACGTTCAAAAAGCCTCTTAAAGAAACCTGATGAGAATAATTGGCTCATCGGTATTGGTCGTGTCACCGCCTTACTTGTGTCAATCTTACAAGGCTTGATTACCTTTTATTTTGCGACAGAAGAGTTCCATATTGTTTTACACACGGCCATTGCGCTAGGTGTCTTTGGTTTTATCGCGAATATCTTCGTGTACTGGGGTGATATTCCCAATACGATCAAAGAATTTGCGACGGGTAAAATTATCAAAGGATTTAATGAACCGAATAAAACCGTCCTCACCTTGAAGAAAATATCGGTTGTTTTATTCCTTGCACCCGCCATTGGTGTTGGTGTGGCCATGGGTTTTTCAACTTACAACATGTTTATCACCGCCAGCTCCCCATTGATGCATTGGAAAATCTTTGCGGTGATGGCAGGTGCATTTGGTCCACACGGGGGGGTTGTTTTAGCTATCTTATTAGCAACTATCTTAGGTGTTGCGATTTCGTGTAACATTCACCGTGCCTTTGCCGATGCGTTAAAACAAAATAAAGAACGCGCCCTAATTCGTTACTTTGCTGAATTTTTTCACCCGCCTAAACAAGGGCGCGTACGCTTTTACGCTGAAAAAGTGTTGACACTCCTATTGGCTATTGCAGGTTTAGCCGTCGCCGGTATGGCAACCTACTCCTTACTCGGTGGTTGGCAACGTGCGACTGCGGAAATTGGCAAAATCCCTGGATGGGCAAATATCTTTGTGGTTTACTTCCTAGCGGGTATTTCACGCATACCATTCGCAGCGAAATCAACGCTATATATCATGGGGACGCTCAAGCAAGCCTTGGTGGCAGCTTACGATCGTATTAGACATCCTGAAAAATTTGACACCACTTTATGGCAGTCTGTCAAAAAAGGGGCGAGTTTCTCACTCAAACATCCTGTCTTGATTTTTGGTCTTGTAGGCGCTTTACCTTACGGTGTGTATCGTTTAGTCACCAATCCAAAACGCTTCTGGTATGAGTTAAAAGCCGGTTTAAAAACCTTGTGGGCATACCCTTGGGTTGCAATGGGTGCGATTGGTGCGTTAGCGGTTACTGTTGGTAATGCCGTTGGTAACTTTTATATTTCCAACCCTGAAACCTCCACGCTCTACGAACGTGTGAGTGCTGCCATTTTGTCTTTCGAAATATGCACCGCTTTCTTTGTTGCTGAGTTGAAACAATACGTACATCAGCCGGTGGATAATGTACAGAATGCGTTATTTAAGCCCGATACAACTGAG
>BQJM01000034.1 GCA_021604705.1 marine bacterium B5-7
GGTTGGGTTGTAAAGTACAGCACATGGCCTTGATTATCTTGGCGCAAAATGTTGTAACCCACATCCGGTAAACCCTCCACAAAACTACTCCACACATTTAACAAGGGTCGATGAAGCGTGACATTCGGATGTTGTAATGGCGCCACTTTCACAACGGGTGCTGCTTTGGGCTGTGATGCTTCAGCACGCTTCGCCGCTAAACTGTCCGGGGGCGGCATAATCACAACTTTCGGCGTCGGCTGCCCTTTGACAGCAGGCGGCACGACATAATATTCATTCACCTTATGATCCGACAAGCCCGCCGGTAATTTTAAGCCCGGTGCACTCTTGCTGTCGAGATACACCAGTCGTTGACGTTTCACAGAAGTACAAGCTGACATAGTCACGCATAGCGCAACAAAGGGAATAAATTTTTTCATGACGTTTCCACTGAATGAGATTGTTGAATACTGGCTGCTTGTAAGGCGTCTTGCACCGCAGCTTGATGTGTTGCAGATAACGGTGTTAACGGCAAACGAAGTTGATTGTCGATCAAACCCATCGCCGATAAGGCGTATTTAACGGGAATTGGGTTACTTTCAACAAATAAAATGTCGTGCAATGCTTGCAGACGTTGATCAATCGCACGCGCGTAATCCACGTCACCCTGAAATACGGCAGAACACATCGCATGCATCGCGGCAGGTGCTACGTTAGCCGTTACTGAAATACAACCATGCGCACCGGCTTCTAACCAATCACATACCGTCGCATCATTACCACTGATTAAACTAAAGGATTCTGGACACGCTGCTTGTAAGGCGTGCAAACGTGACATGCTCGGATCTGCTTCTTTGATTGCAATAATTTTTTCATGCTCACTTAAGGTTGCGACCGTTTCCGGCAATAAATCACATGCCGTGCGACCCGTCACGTTATACAAGACAATCGGCACCGAACTTGCATCTGCCACCGCCTGATAATGCGCAATCAAACCCGCTTGTGTCGGTTTCACGTAATAAGGCGTCACCACCAAGCACGCATCCACCCCCAGCTCACCAATCGCTTGCGTCAGCTCAACCGTCGCCGGCGTAGATTGCAATCCCGTGCCCGCAACCACCGGAATACGACCCGCAATATGCTTCACAACAAAGGCAATGAGCTGATGTTTTTCTTTTGCCGTTAATAGCGCCGCTTCACCCGTCGAGCCTGCGACCACCAAACCATCGGTGCCCGCCGCTAAGTGCATCTCCAGGAGTTGCTCAAGATTTGGGAAGTCTATCTCACCCGTTGAGGTAAAAGGCGTGACTAGCGCCACAAAGCTGCCGTAAAACATGATAGAAACCTTTTCAACACATTGAAAAATGGCCGTCAGTTTAACGAAACTTAACCGATATGACTAGCCACGCGAGGTCGCTATGCTATGCTGATCCAGAAGGTCTTGCCCAAAGGAGTACACCATCGATACGTATCTCGTTGTTTCTGGTCTCGGTGCCAGCCGAGCAGATTTAAGTAGCCAACTCTTGAAGTTAAGCAGCCAGTGCGGTTGCAGCGTGACCGATCTTGCTTACCAGCAACTGGGCGGTGATATCGCCTTCACGCTGATGTTATCGGGCCACTGGAGCGCCATTGCGAAAATAGAAACGCAATTAGAGCAGTATGGTAAAAAGCATCACTTATCACTGAATCTCAAGCGCACTAAGCTACCAAAACATCGCACACCATTAATTCCATGTAACGTCACCGTTGTCGGCTTAGATGCCCCGGACCCCTTATATAACATCACCCGATTTTTCACAGCAAATGGTATTGCCGTACACAGCATTCGCAGCCATACCTATTTAACGCAATATACAGCAACACAAATGTTTAATGTGGAGATGGTTGTTCATATCCCCGCAGAATTACAGCTGGCTGAAGTCACGGAAGACTTTATGATCTTGTGTGAAGAATTGAATTACGATGCCATGCTGGAACCAGAGAAGCCATCGTAAAAACTGGCAACACGGCACGCACCCCAGAAAAAGACTTATTTAACATCAAAAAACACATCTTTGCCTCGACGTCAACTGAAAACACTGCATAGGGTTTAAATAAAAAACGTTTTGATATTACCTATTGGCGCACCCGAAGTGGCTTAGAGGTTGATTTCATTTTAGGAGATGCCGAGGTCGCCATTGAAGTAAAAATTAGTTCATCTGTTGAAAAACAAGATCTCAAAGGCTTGATTGCTTTTTGTGACGAGCATCAACCCCAACACGCCATCGTTGTCAGCCAAGCTCCAACAGCAAGAACCATTAAGTTAGATAACGAGCAAGCTATCCACATTATGCCGTGGGAAGATTTCTTGACCGCGTTATGGGATGAAAAGCTATTTTAGAAAACACTGAGAACGCGCCCATCTTAAGTGGAGGTTCTCAGGAGAATAGGGTATATCGGGTTAATGGCGCGGTACACGCCTTTTTCCACTTCTTCGATCATACTTTTTTCCTGCAAAATCTTAATCAACTTTGGAATGCTCGTCGATAGAAGACCTGTTGATTGAATGCAAGCCGAAGAATAAATATTTTGTCCCGACTGCGTCGCAATATAAATGAGTAGTTTCTTTTGGTTCTCAGAAATAGAAAAAAACTCTCGCAATAAGTCGCTTTCTTCTTCCTCAACCACCAAGCACCACGCTTGCTCAACATCCTCAGGTGTCGGCAATGCTTCACAGGAAGACCATAACAGATCACATAAATAATTCACATAATAAGGATGCTGCTCTGTCCGTAGCATAATTTTTTCAAATGTCTCGTTCAAGAGAGCGCCCTTCCATTTCTCTTTTGCAGCTGCATTTAAGTGCGCTAGATAATGTGACTTAGCAATACGTTCTAATTTGATTTTTTTACATAACTTGTAAAGTGGACGACCAGAATTTTGGAAAATACTTTCGATCAAATGACGACCACTACCAGAAAATATGAGAGATAGTTTTTCAGTTTCCTGCGCTGCGCTTCGAATAGCACCCTCTATACCCATGTCTGGTGCAATTTCTACAACACGTTGAAACTCATCTAACCAAAGCACTGCTTGCTGATCTCGTGTTTTTAATAGATCTTCTAAAAACAGGATAGCTTCTCGAATCACTTCTTGCGGTGAAGCATGTTGTTCAGACTCCAACACCAATGAAACACCAGCCGCAGCAAAAGAAAGCTTGGGTTTAAGGAGCTTCAGGTGAAATTTAGTTAACTGAAGGGTTTTATCTAGTGAGGTAAATGCTTTACTTAAGAGATCTGCAATGCCTTTCAGTAACAATCGCTGAATGTCTTCCTGGCTGGTTACCACGTGTAAATCAACCAGCGTTGAGGGTAACCCAGCTAGCTTAACTGCTTTCTCACACAGGCTGCTCTTGCCATACCGTCTGGGAGCAACGAGAAACGAGTGCTTACCGCTCAGAATATTACCGACCAAGGTCTGAGTTTCTTCTACTCGATTACAAAATGCCTTACCGTAGGCTTTTCCCAAAGGAAAATATCTTCTTGACTGCATTTGATCCCTCCAGCGTCACATCTAATCAAAAGCAATCATAGTATTCCAAAAGGAATAATGCAAAAAGGAATTATTCTTTTTGGAATTATTGATAAATGTTTTTTTTGTCCCTAAAACAGTTGTAACCTCGAAACGCTCTTTCAGAATTTGGCGCAAACGCTGAAACTCAGCTTAAACCTGAACAAAGGTTTCTAGCTCAATACCGCTGCACCGGCCAAGCATTGATAATGGCTTTGACAAGTGATGCTAATGGGATCGCAAAGAATACGCCCCAGAACCCCCACAAGCCACCAAACACCAAGACCGCGAGAATAATCGCAACGGGATGTAAATCATTCGCTTCAGAAAATAAGACGGGCACCAAGACATTCGCATCCACCGCCATAATCACGGCGTAAGCAATAATCAAATAAGCAAAGGTTGGGCTCCAACCAAATTGCAGCAAGGAGACCATCACAACGGGCACGGTCACGGCCACGGCACCAATGTAAGGCACAATGACAGACAAACCCACCAAAATCCCGAGCAACATGGCATACCGCAAATCCATGGTCATAAACACGGTACAAGCAATCGTGCTAATAATGACCGTCTCAATGATTTTGCCACGCACATAGTTACCAATCTGCACATGCATTTCTTCCATCACTTCATGTAAAGCACGTTTATGTTCGGGGGAAAAACGACGGAACCAACGTAATAAGGGTGTTTTATCTTTGAGGAATAAAAAAATCAGCATCGGCACCAACACCGCATAGACCATTAAAATAATCGCATTAGGTATAGAGGTGAGGACGTGCGACACAAACCATTGTCCAAATTGCGTCACGTGCGAGCTTAAATCGACAAGCACACTGCGAACTTGCTCAGGTGAAATATAATCAGGATAGCGATCGGGAAGTTGCATCAAAAGCACCTGCCCTTTCGTTAGCATCACAGGTAATTCTTGGATAAAGCTGTGTGCCTGACGTAGCAATGAGGGTAACACGCCAATGATCCCGACCAAGCTTGCGCCAATAAAACTAAGAAAGACCAGCCAAACCGCCAGGGTATGTGGTAACTTACAGCGCGTCAGGCCACTGACGGCCCAATCTAATAGGTATGCGAGTACCAAAGCAACCAGCGCAGGCGCTAACATTTTGCCCAGCCCCCAAAGCAACATACCGCTGAAAAACAAAGTAAGCAGCAAAATGATGGCTTCTGGATCAGATAAGTAACGTTCTGCCCACAAATTTAAAAACTTACGCATCATCAAAGCTCCTTTTGGTTGGTGTGTTGATTGCGCCGCCATCACGAACCTGCTACACTACCGCGGTTTGATGGCTGGCACACGCGCAACAGGCGCGACATAGTTAGGTGCCTCGGCATAGTATCACAACTGATAGGCACGTCGCAGCTATTACTACTAATCATTTTTAGTGGCCGTCATAACAGGGCTCGGGCAATATAATAGCCGGGAAAATTTGAAACATAGGCCTTCATTCGCATCTTTTTAAAGAGTCAGACGAATTAGGCGGCGCACTGCGCCAGTACGTACATAACACACCATGTAAATTGGTGCTGTACGTCTGGTTGCACGCATGAGCGCATATTTGAAGAGACAAGTCACATGGCAGATAGAATTCTGATCAATGCGACGCACCAAAACCAAGAGTTACGCGTCGCTGTCGTTGCAGACGGCAAAACCCTCACCCACCTAGACATCCAACACCCTGGTCGCGAGCAAAAAAAAGCGAACATCTATAAAGGTACCATTACCCGCGTAGAAAAAAGTTTGGAAGCGGCATTCGTTAATTATGGTGCCGAACGTCATGGCTTCTTACCATTAAAAGAAGTTGCCGACGAATACTGGGATAAACCAGCAGATGGCAAAGGCCGCGGCATCTTGCGCGAAGGCCAGACCATTATGGTCCAGATCGAAAAAGAAGAGCGTGGCAATAAAGGCGCAGCACTATCAAGCTACATCAGCTTGGCAGGTTGTTACTTGGTGCTGATGCCTAACAATGGGCGCGCGGGTGGTATTTCACGTCGCATTGAAGGCGACGATCGCGATGCCCTAAAAGACATCATGAACAACCTCAACATCCCTGACGATATGGGCGTGATTGTCCGCACAGCCGGTGTGGGTAAACATCAAGAAGAAGTTCAATGGGATTTAGACGTACTGGTACAACAGTGGGAAGCGATTAAACAGGCTTACGATCAAGGTGAAGCACCCTTCCTGATTTTTGAAGAAAGCGATGCCATTGTCCGCACCCTGCGTGATTACATGCGTCCAGAGATTAGCGAGATTTTGGTCGATGATCCACAAGTGTACGAACACACCAAGCATCATTTAAGCCAAATCCGTCCTGATTTCGTCGATCGCGTCAAACTTTATGAGGATAAAATACCTTTATTCAATCGTTATCAAATCGAACGACAAATCGAACAAGCTTATCAACGTGAAATCAGTCTACCTTCCGGTGGCTCATTAGTGATTGAAGCGACTGAAGCATTGGTCTCCGTGGATATTAACTCTGCGCGAGCAACCAAAGGTAGCGATATTGAAGAAACGGCCTTACAAACCAATCTAGAAGCCGCTGATGAGGTGGCACGTCAATTACGTCTGCGCGATTTGGGTGGTTTGATTGTGATTGATTTCATCGATATGCGCCCTGTACGCAATCAACGTGCTGTTGAAAACCGTTTACAAGAGGCCAGCAAAAAAGATCGTGCACGCATTCAGATGCGCCGCATTTCGCGTTTTGGCCTGTTAGAAATGTCACGTCAACGCTTACGCTCATCACTGGGTGAAAACACCGAAGTGATCTGTCCACGTTGTAGTGGTGCGGGTTCTATTCGTGGTGTGAAATCTTTAGCCTTATCTATCTTACGTTTGCTAGAAGAAGATGCGGTACGTGATCATGGTGTTGTGCGTTTAACAGCGCAAGTGCCTGTGCCTGTGGCGACATTCTTGCTGAACGAAAAACGCAGCACGATTGCCGACATGGAACAAGCCCATCACATGCAAATCGTTATTGTGCCTAATCCACACTTTGATACACCTGAATTTACCATCGATAAACTACGTGGTGATAAAGCTGCCGAAGCAGGAGAAGCCAATACAGAAGAGCCTGCTAGTTACGAGCTGGTCACACAACCCAAACAAGATGATGTGGTCTTGACCAGTTCCAATGAGCATCGCAAAAAACATGAAACGGCTGCCGTAGCTCGTGTTGATGTGCCCGTTGCACCACCGAGCAAACCACGCAAGATTAGCCAAAAAAGCTTATTGAAACGTATCGCTGCTGCTTTATTTGGTGAAGAAGAGCCGCCTAAGAAAACATCGGGCTCTCAACAACGTCGTGGTGGTCAGCAGAACCGAGGCCGTGGTGGTAACCGCAATAATAACCGTAACAACAACAATCGTCGTGGCGGTCACAACAATCGCAACCAAGGCAATCGTCAACGCACCGATAATCGTGATGAATCACGTGATGCAGATGGTAATCGCGAAGAAAATCGTACGGATAATCGTCGCAGCAATAACCGTCAACGCAATGATCGTAACAACGATAACCGTCGCACTGATAATCGTCGTAGCAATGACAACCGTCGTGATGATGACAGCAGCACTGATAACCGTCGTACTGACAACCGTCGCACTGATAATCGTCGTACTGACAACCGTCGTACTGACAACCGTCGCAATGACAACCGACGTGACAGTGACAATGACAATGACAATGGCAACCGACGTGATGATGACAACAGCACTGACAACCGTCGTACTGACAACCGTCGCAATGACAACCGCCGTAACGACAACCGTCGTAACGACAATCGCCGAGGCGATCGTGGTGATGGCCAAGCTCGCGACAAATCAACGCATACACGTACAGTGACACCAAGAGTGCAAAACAAACCGCAGTATGATGTGGATCAGACGCTAACAATCCCATCAACCGGTCAGCCAGCACCATTCATTGAGCAACCGAAGCAAACAACACAGTCTGTTGCACCAGTGAAAGCACCCAAAGTTGACGCACCGAAAGTTGAAGCGCCAAAGGTTGAGAAACCAAAAGTGGAAACACCCAAGGTTGAAAAGCCAAAAGCTGAAACACCGCCGAAAGTTGAAAAGCAAAAAACGGAAGCTGTAAAAATCCCAGAAAACCAACCGACTGCAGCGATTGAGCAACCGAAAGAAAAGTAAGCTTTCTAAGCTTCAAGCAATAAAAAAGGCGCCATTGGCGCCTTTTTTGCATCCAAGTTAACACTATTAAGATCAAAACAAGTTTCCCTCTCTTGCGCTTGTCAGGAGTTTGGCTATAATTACTGACAAACAAAAGGAGACCGCCGTGTCTATCCAGCAACAGGTTTATCAACACATTCAGGGCCTACCTGCGGGACAGGCTTTTTCTGCGCGAACACTACGTTCATTCGGCTCTGCGGATAGTATTTGGCAAGCCCTCAGCCGATTGGTAAAGCATAAAAAATTAAAGCGCGTTGCGCGTGGCATTTACATCAGACCAAAAATAACTGAAAACTTTGGAGAGCTGCCTCTTTCCACGCAAGAAATTATTACAGCCATTGCTAAAAACACCGGAGAAACTATCGCGATACATGGCGCTGAAGCAGCTCGTCAGTTACAGCTAAGCACTCAAGCTCCCATACGAGAAATTTACTATACCACCGGCTACACACGTCATATCTCAATTGGCAATCGCACAATAAAGTTACAGCATGTAAGCCCAAGTAAAATTGTCGCACCGGGAACACTAGCGGGAAAAGCCATTCATGCATTATGGTATTTAGGAAAAAGCGCTGTAACAGCGGGCACAATGAAAAAAATAAAAAAGCGCATTGGAGAAGCTGAATTCAATCAATTAAATCAATACGTTGCGCTCATGCCTGTATGGATGGCTGAGGCTTATTCGAAAGAGAGAAATACAAAGTGAGCAATCTATTTTTTACTCTGTCAACCGAAGAACAAGCAACCTATTTGAGAAGGGCAAGTGAAAGGCACACCCATCTTTCGAACGTTTGTCACGCCATTGGTACGATTTACACATGCTACTTCAATCTCATTTCAGAGAAGAAGCACTCAATGCAAATGCTATCCTTAAAGATGTGATCTACACTAAAAAAGCATTTTATCATGCCAACTATGCACGTTACGACGATTGTTTGGAGAAGAAAATCCATCTCATCCCAACAGGGGACTTTTTAAAAGCACTGAAAACAGATTATAAAAAGATGCTGCAAGCAGATATGTTTATCTTAAAGCCACCATCATTTGAAGAGATTTTGGAAACGCTAAGAGAAGCGCAAAAAGTAATGAATTCATAAAGCTCAATTAAGCGTTCTAACACGCTAGCAATAGAAAAGGCGCCGATGGCGCCTTTTTTTTGTTCGCAGGTTCATGCATTAGCCAGCGCTGGTAACGCTCCGTAACGTACGAACTGTCGCACCCAGTGCATCTTTTAACGTAGCTTCCGGTATAGCAGCACGTGCTGCTTCTGCCACTTCCCCAGGAAACAACATAAACTTAAGCATTTTATAAAGATTAAAAGCGTTCTTATCAGCATCCCTTAAGCGAACCTCTCCAGAGCCGCAGGCGCGGAGGGCCGCTCTCCCTTCAGCAGAAAATAATTGCCCCATCCAACAATCAGCCTTTGACAAAGCTTTTTTCAAGCAGTGGGTATCAGCCTCAGCAGCACTATGCGTTTTCAATTCAACGATGGCATCATCAACTTCCAATGCGTTACTCTTTGCTTCTAATGCAGCAAGAACTTGCTTCATTGATTGATAGCGTGTCTGCGCCGCATCTTCAGTCGCAAGAACAAAGGACTTAGAACGTACTGCGGCAGACGGCGGCAACTTAACCACCCATTCACCACCAATCATTTTCCCTCCAGGCAAAGGTTTAAAGTTATCACCACCTTTCACCGCACGCCACAATGCCCGTAAAAATACTAGTGGCGCTAAGATAACATTGTCGATAGGAAAGGCTATCGTTTTCGCCAGGAAAATAGGCAAAAAACTAAGTACGCGGTAACTCCATTTCAGCAGAGCTGCTGTCTTCGGGTAGAATCGGGCCCTCTCCCAGCTGGCTAATTTCAACAATGGCGCTTTGGCAAGCTCTTTAAGAGAACGCTGTAAAGGCCCATCAAACCAATCCCAGCTGTTATACATCACTAACATATTATTTTTCCTTTTCTATTTGGTGAAAGATAGGGCATTCTACCCTAAACCAGCATAAACTGTCAACTCTTTGAACACCTTAGCCGACATTCCCATCAAATAAGGTTGAAAATCGCTTCTTTCACGGCATCCATGGTCTGTGTCCCATCAATGACATGATAAGTATCAGCCATTTTATCGGTGTAATAATCGATGAGCGGCGCCGTTTGATCGGTGTAAACCTGTAGACGGCGGCGGACGGTGTCTTCTTGGTCATCGCTGCGTTGCGTCAGTGGCTCGCCAGTGGCGTCATCTTTGCCGTCCACTTGAGGCGGGTTAAATTCAAGGTGGTAGGTACGTCCTGAAGCCGCATGCACACGGCGGCCAGAAAGACGGCTCACCAGTGTTTCAAACGGCACTTGGATTTCTACAACATGATCAAAATCAACGCCAGCTGCATGCAAGGCTTCGGCCTGCGGCATGGTGCGCGGAAAACCATCCAGCAAAAAACCATTTGCACAATCAGGCGCTTGGATACGCGCCGTAACCAATGCAATCATGACCTCATCAGGCACATATTCGCCTTTATCCATGAACTGTTTAGCATTTAAACCTTGCTCGGTGCCTGCTTGGATCGCCGCACGCAACATATCGCCCGTTGAGATTTGTGGGATACCGTATTTTTCAGTAATAAACCCAGCCTGCGTACCTTTACCAGCGCCCGGTGGCCCTAAAAATAATAACCTCAACATTTGACTTTCCCGTGTGTTCCGCTCAGACTGCGCATCCTAGCGTTTGCCCTAAAAAAAGTCCAATGTCTAAGCGAAGTCGTCGCCAAAAACTCCCGCAAGAACCGCAAGCAGCCACCGTTACCGCTTTAAGCCACGATGGTCGTGGCATTGCTGTGATCGAAGGCAAAACAACCTTTGTACGTGCTGCCCTACCCGGCGAAGACGTCATGTTTCGCTATACCTCAAAACGTGGAAAATTTGACGAAGGACTCGCGGAGCAAATCAATACCGCCTCACCCGATCGCACCACACCACCCTGCCAACATTTTGGTGTCTGCGGCGCGTGCGCCATGCAACACATGCTGCCAGAAAAACAATTGCAACATAAACAAACGGTGTTACAAGAACAATTACAACACTTTGGAAAAGTTCAACCCAGCGAATGGTTACCACCATTAACCGGCCCCACAACAGGCTACCGGCACAAAGCCCGCTTGGGTTTACGTTACGTCCATAAAAAAGAAAAATTGCTGATTGGATTTCGTGAAGTCGGTGGACGCTTACTCGCTGACTGTGACCAATGCGAAGTGTTGCACCCGAGTGTTGGGCATCGCTTTGATGCATTACGTCAGCTTATTCAATCGCTCAGTATTTATGAGCAGATCCCGCAAATTGAAATTGCAGTGACAGAAACACAAGTGGCACTGGTTATTCGGCATTTACAGGACTTTACTGAAGAAGATTTAGGGAAATTACAGCAGTTTGCGAAAGCGGCTAAAGACATGGAGACCCCGGGTCAAGCCCGGGGTGACAGTGATAGTCAGAGTCAGGGTGACAACAGTAATCAGGCTGACAGTGATAGCCTCCCCTTCTACCTCTACCTGCAACCCAAAGGCCCCGACAGTATTCATTGCATTTATCCCGCACCCAATACTTTATTGCAATATTGTTTACCCGACTTTGATGTGACTTACGATTTTCATCCATGCGACTTTACACAAATTAATCCTGACATTAATCAACGAATGATCGCGCAAGCGTTAGCACACCTAGATATTCAAGCGGATGATACGGTGTTGGATTTATTTTGTGGCTTAGGTAACTTTACTTTGCCTATCGCACGCACAGCTAAACACGTCGTCGGCATTGAAGGCTGTGATGCCTTAGTCGACCGCGCGAAACATAATGCGCGAAAAAATCAACTAAGCAACGTCGATTTTCACGTCGCGGATTTAAACGAAGCATTGACAGGAGACTGGGCAACACGCACGTACGATAAATTATTACTCGATCCAGCACGTACCGGTGCTGATGGCATCATGCCCGCATTGACTACTTGGCAACCAAAAATCATCGTTTATGTTTCATGTAATCCAGCAACCTTAGCACGAGATGCCGGCTTGCTAGCCGAAGAGGGTTATACCCTGTTAAAATGCGGGGTCATGGATATGTTCCCACATACCACGCACGTAGAATCTATGGCCGTTTTTATTCGAGGATAATTTAGTATGAGTCAATTAAAGCCACTCACTGATGCCGAAAAACGTATTGAAGCCCGCCCACTTAATTTAGTATGGATGAGTATACTGGCCATGTCAGTCGGGATGATTGGTGGTTTTGGATCGATTATTTTTCGTGACATGATTGGCTTGGTGCATAACATCTTTTTCTTTGGCAAATTCAGTTTTGCATACGATTCAAATATTCATACCGATCCCAGTACCTGGGGCGCATTTATTATCTTAATTCCTGTTGTGGGTGGTGTCATTGTGACATGGTTAGTCAAAACCTTTGCGCCAGAAGCAAAAGGTCATGGTGTGCCTGAAGTTATGAATGCCGTGCACTATCAAAATGGCTTAATTCGCCCCATCGTTGCTATCGTTAAGTCGATTGCCTCCTCTATCTCTATTGGTAGTGGTGGTTCTGTTGGTCGTGAAGGCCCGATTATACAAATTGGTTCTGCCTTTGGTTCGACCTTAGGACAAATCATTAAAATGCCCGTTCGCCAACGCGTCGTCTTAATCGCTGCGGGTGCTGCTGCGGGGATCGCGGCGACATTTAATGCCCCCATGGGCGGCGTCACGTTTGCCGTAGAATTATTATTAATTTCTATTAATGCGGGTAATGTGATGCTCATCACACTGGCCACGGTGACCGCGACTTACATCAGCCATTTGTTTGCCGGCATGGAACCCTCCTTTAGTATTCCTAACTTCACGTACGCAAAACCGCATCTCTATGCCATGCCCGTTTTGTTTAGCTTTATTCCTTTTGGGGTCATCATGGGTTTTGCTGCCACACTCTATGTAAAATCCATTTATTGGGCAGAAGACACCTTCGACGATGCCATTAAAAACCCCTATCTACGCCATATGGTGGGCATGTTGATGCTAGGGATCACGATTTACGGTTTCATGCGTTTCTCTGGTCATTACTACGTGCAGGGTGTCGGTTATGCCGCCATCATGGACATCTTGAAAGAATCGTTGATGAATCCTTGGTTTTTATTGTTATTGTTTGCAGCCAAATTATTGGTAACCAGCTTAACATTAGGCTCTGGTGCATCCGGTGGTATTTTCTCACCCTCCTTATTTTTAGGGGCAACACTGGGCGGTGCATTTGGGCTCTTTATTCAATTTTTATTTCCCGCCTACCACGTGATCCCCATTTACTTCTCAATTGCAGGGATGGCCGCGATGGTAAGTGGCTCAACCGGTGCTGTCGTGACCGCGATTGTCATGACCTTTGAGCAAACTCGCGATTACAATTCCATGCTCCCCATTATTTTAACAGCCGGCTTAAGTTACGGTATTCGTATTTGGTTATGCCGTGAAAGCATTTATACATTAAAGCTACGCCGTCGTGGATTCAGTTTACCGCAGGGCTTACAAGCAGCGATCATGGAATCCAAACAAGCGGCAGATATTATGTCTGATAAGTTTAAAGTCGTTGCAGAAAGTGAATGGCGGCAATCAGTACCTGATTTACAACACTATGTGTTAGCCGAAGCAGATGAAGAAATTGTCGGTCGCGTCATGCCAGACAATCATCTTGATCGTCACTTTGTTGTTGTCGACCGTGGTACTTATGTCGATCACATTTTACGAGAAATGCATTTGCATGATGCCAGCGTTGCCTTTGTGACAACAACACATAACTCACGTCGCGTTCAAGACATTACGGGGGTGATCACCATCCGTGAACTAGTCGATGCAGAGGTCGAGATGGCCATGTTAATGCATTAGGGCACTACTATATAGAGATATTTATGGTAACCACTACTCAATTTGACTACCTACCTGACGGCAGCATTAATGCGGAGGCGTGGTTAAACCAAGTCGCTGCGGAGCGACCAACAACGCAGCTCAATCTTATCCGTCAAGCATGTATTCTCAGTCAGTTATCAGGCAGCCAACATCCAACGTTTGGTGGGTTTTCTTGTTTGCAACGCGGTTTAGAAATTGCCGACTTGCTATTACAAATCGGCGCCGATCATGAAGCCATGGCAGCAGCCGTTGTTTACGATGCGGTACAATACGCTGATTTACCCGTAGAGGATGTTGCGGAACAATTGGGTGATCGCGTCGCAAGATTGGTGCAAGGCACCAGCCGCATGGAAACGATCAAAAGTATTTCCAGCATGACGCCGCACCAACAAAGCCAAACACAATTCGATAACATTCGAAAAATGCTATTGGCCATGGTCGATGATATCCGCGTGGTATTGATTAAATTAGCAGAACAAGTCTGCGCACTACGCGCCTGCAGCCATCTTGGCAAAACAGAACAAACCCGCTTAGCCAAAGAAATTAGCCACGTTTATGCGCCTTTGGCTAACCGCCTAGGCATTAGCGAAATCAAATGGGAAATGGAAGATTTATGTTTCCGCTATTTGCAGAATACTGCCTACAAAAAAGTCGCTCAACTACTATCAGAAAAACGTTTAGAGCGCGAGCGTTACGTAGATGAACTAAAAAAGAATTTAACGAGACTGATGCTTGACTGTCATTTAGATCATGCCTCCATCACCGGGCGCCCAAAACACATTTATAGTATTTATAAAAAGATGGCGCGCAAGGAAGTCAGCATCGATAAAATTTATGATGCCTTTGCTTTCCGTATTTTGGTGCACTCCATAGAAGACTGTTACACCGTATTAAGTAAGATTCATGATACATGGCCACAAATTGTTGAAGAGTTTGATGATTACATCGCGAAACCAAAACCAAATGGTTATCGCTCGATTCACACAGCAGTCACCGGTCCAGACAATAAAAATATTGAAATCCAAATCCGCACGGTAGAAATGCATGAAGACTCTGAACTCGGTGTTGCAGCACATTGGCAATACAAAGAAGGTAAAAAAACAGATAGCCAAGCGGCAAAAATCGCTTGGTTGCGTCAAGTTTTAGAGTGGCAGCGTGATTTAGCCGAACAAGGTGCAACACCAGATGCATTAGATACGCATGTGTTTGATGATCGCTTGTTTGTCTTCACCCCCAAAGGTGACATCTTTGATTTACCCCCCAAAGCAACACCCTTAGATTTTGCCTACTACATTCATAGCGAAGTGGGCCATCGTTGTCGCGGTGCCAAAGTGAATGGCCGCATTGTGCCGCTCACTTATTCCTTACAAACAGGTGAGCAGGTTGACATCCTCACCACCAAAGATGGCGCCCCTAGTCGTGATTGGTTAAACCCACATTTAGGTTATGTCACCACTTCACGTGCCAAAGCAAAAATACATCATTGGTTTCGCCAACAAGATTTTGATAAAAATCATCAGACCGGCAAACAGCAATTAGAAAAAGCCTTGCAACAAGTTGGGTTGAATCTAGTCGACATGGACTTAGCGCCCTTAGTCAAACGTTTTAATTTTAAGACCACTGAAGATCTGATTGCAGCCATTGGCTGTGGAGACATCAAAGTCCCGCAAACCGTCAGCTGGATACAACAACAAATTGCACCACTGCTGCCCCAAGATGATTTTCAAATAAAAACGCAAACCTCACAACTTAGCGGCACCCCATCAAAGGGCATTCGGGTCCAGGGTGTCGGTAATTTACTAACGCATATTTCACAGTGCTGCCAACCTGTACCTGGCGATGACATCATTGGCTTTGTAACGCAAGGGCGCGGTGTTTCTATTCACCAACAGGATTGCTCTAACATTCTCAATGCGTCTACAGAGCAGAAAGAACGTTTACTCACCGTAACATGGGGGGAAAATGTTGATTTACACGCGGTAGATATTACGTTGGTCGCCTACGATCGACGCGATCTGTTGCATGATGTGGCTGGCACCCTCTCCAATGAAAAAATTAATATGACCGGGCTGGAAACACAACCTAACCGCAGCACACACCAAGTGGTTTTTCATATTACACTGGAGGTCCCCGATTTAGTTGCACTGGGGCGTGTATTAGATAAACTACGCTTAATTACTAACATGATTGAAGTGAGTAGACGTCGTGAGAATAGCTAAACTACGCACCCTACTAACACGCCTGATGGATGATGATAACGGTTGTCCGTGGACATCCAAGCAAACCTACCAAAGTATCACCTCGCACACCCGTGAAGAAATCGACGAGCTAATCAAAGCAATTGATCTTGGTGACACCAAAAACATCCAAGAAGAAGTTGGCGATTTATTACTGCAAGTCTTATTTTACAGTGCTATTGCAGAAAAACGTGGGGATTTTACGTTTGATGATGTCGCGAAAACCTTGCACGACAAACTCACATATCGTTACGATTTTATTGAGACAGCACTTGCAAAAGAGGGGGGCGTCTTGATGGACGCCACCCCCGAAGAACTTGATACCTTATGGCAACAAGCGAAACTTGCCGCACAAAAAAAATAATAAACTTATTTTTTTCTGCTTAACATGTTTTTCTGCAGCTCAAGATATTTATTGTTCCAAGCCTCATCTTGACAAGCTTGACGGTCATCGTTTTCTCTATAGAAAAATGTTGTACGCTGAGATTCAGTCATCTTACCTATGCGGACCGCTTTCACTTCTCTGATGCGCCGCCGTACTGCATGTAGATACATGACTCGCCACTCAGCTTCCATCTCCTGTAATATTTCGTGAGTTTCCTGATCAGTATCAATATCAGTTTCAGTGTCACAGGGAGATCCCGGACTTACAGGTGAGCCACAAGATGACGCTGACGTCGTCGCGTCCTCCGCTGGAGAATCTGTCTCCGACGCCGCTGCTTCTTGAGATGCCTTTATTGCATC
>BQJM01000035.1 GCA_021604705.1 marine bacterium B5-7
ACACCATTGCTATATTTCTCTATATTTGTATCATATACCCTTGATGTGTTTTTCTTCAAAAAAATTCCTCAATTCAATAGCAGCCTGGGAGGAATACTAATAATTATCTCTATTTATTTAATAAGCTCACAGGAGGCCACCAATGATATCCAAAGCACTTCACAACAAGCATAAAGACAACATGCACAAAGTCCCTTGCACTCTTTATCGCGCAGGAACCTCAAAAGGACCTTTTTTTCTAAAGAATGACCTCCCCTCTGATACACAGCTACGTAACAAAATGCTTTTATCCATTATGGGCTCCCCACACTCGCGTCAAATTGATGGAATAGGTGGGGCAGATTCTCTTTCAAGCAAAGTCGCCATTATCTCTTCATCAGTAAAAGAAGAGGTCGACATCGACTATTTGTTTTGTCAAGTTCACATCGATATCCCATCTGTTAATACGGCACTAAATTGCGGAAATATGTTATCTGCAGTTGCTCCTTTTGCTATAGAGAAAGGATTAGTAAAGGCAGTTCACCCAGAAACAACTGTAAAAATTTTTAATGAAAATACGGGTAGCATTGTACATGCCCTTGTTCAAACACCTGGAGGAAAAATATCTTACAGTGGAAACACTATCATTGATGGCGTTCCCGGCAGTGCTGCACCGATAAAACTGACGTTCTTAGATTCTGTGGGTTCCAATACAGGAACGCTATTGCCCACAGGAAATGTCATCGACAGGATTGAAGGAATTAATGTTTCTTGCATTGATGTCGCTGTACCTATGGTTATCTTATGCGCCAGTTCATTAGGAAAAACAGGTTATGAGAGTAAAAAAACACTAGATGCTGACAAGGAGTTTCTTAAAAACCTCGAAACAATACGCCAGAAAGCTGCGTTAAAGATGGGGCTAGGAAATGTATCATCAAACGTTTCCCCGAAGGTTTGCTTAATTGCGCCACCACGTCATGGAGGACAAATCACCTCTCGATACTTTACCCCTTTTGACTGCCACGCAACCCATGCTGTTACTGGCGCACTTTGCTTATCTGCTGCTTGTCTAATACCAGGTACTCTTGCACATAACATCACAAAATTCCCGCTCCCGACATCCACGCTAGATGAATATGAGATTGAGATAGAACATCCTGCTGGAAAGATACAAACTGCCATCAAAACAACGAAAGAAAATAATAAGATAGACTTTCCAGAAGCTTCGTTTATAAGAACGGCAAGGCCACTCTTCGAGGGCAAAGTTCTTATTGCTTAGGCGTCATTTTTTTGGATGACATTCCTGAACAAGGCAGCATCAACTGCGCTTCCTTCGAATTCTCTGTGTTAAAGAAGGCAACCGCCTGATCGCGGTACCCTTTCGTTATGTTGTCCCCTTTATTCGCATTCGTGCGGCCTAGCAGAAAACCAAACAATGTAGGTAAAGCTAAACTAACCGACAGACCGACAGCAGATGGTAACGCATACACGCTTGCCACGGTTGGAAACAATAAAGAAACTGCCAGCAACATCCCCAAGACAGCATGTTTCATCAACGTTGAAGCAAGCTGACGAGGTGATTGCTTTACATCTCGCTCAAAAAAAGCTGTCGCAGCGCATGCCATCATCCCCGCGATCAAACCGCTGGCCACAATAACCCCCACCAAAATAGGAAGACCATAAGACGATCCCGCCATCAGTGCAGACAAAGCAAAGTGCTGCAGCAACAATACCGCTAACTGTGCACCAACCAATGGAAAAAGTTGCATCCCAAAGCGTTTACAACTGTCTTTAAACATGTGCAAAGGAAATCCCTTTTGTGCTGCAAGCGCTGGATTATTTTCCTGAATGCTCGTCACTTGCAACACGAAATCCAGACAATAAACGACGGTAGAAAGAACTAGAAACATCCCAGCAAACGCTGAAGCCGCCGCAAAAATTGGCATCAGCTGCGTAGCCGTTGGAATAAGATTAGGTAAAATGGCAAAGACGTTAAGTAAGGATGCCATCAACATCGCTAAGCCCGTAGACAATGCACTGACTCGATAATCTTGTCGTAAGAAAGGTAAAATAGGGCTAAGAGGATCATTGAGTTCTTGTTGAAACACCCTCTTGCTGCAAGTATACAAATCTTTCTGTGAAAATCCTTTCTGCTTTAACTGTGCGACAATTGTTGCTGGCACTATTTCTAGTAGATAAGGTGCTTTATTATCATTATTCACTGATCGTCGCATGAAAAAAGGCTGATTGGCTGCTAGTTGGTTTAAACGAGTTTGGTAAGCACCCTGTTTTTCTTGAGGCTTAGGCTCTAGCGCTGACTGATGATACACAGCACCCTGCCCACCCTCACCTTCATCGCTACGCTGCTCAGAAAAACCTTTAACCAGTTTAAATCTATTGCTCAAACGCGCACCGTCTTTGATGCCAAAAAAGTGGGTCATGATCTTCCTTACATGTTCATTTACATCGTTCCAGCTTATCGACAGAAAATAGGCAATGCAAGATACTTCAGGCCTCAGATAGCATGAACGCGCCCCAGGTGAATAAGCGCTGACCATCCTCATTTTGAAAATCTAAATAAATCTTGTATGCTCCTCGAGGATTGGCGATAAATATAACTCCATTTGGATGGATAACTTCATGCGACGTTTCGCGACCTGGGTGTTAGGATGTACCCTCTTCACTGCACTTACTGCAGCACCGTTACCTGATCTAGGTGGCAGTGGCGGCCTTATCAATCAACATCAAGCAAAAAATATGGGCGCTGATTTCATGCGCCAAGTTCGCCAACAATTACCGCTCGTACACGATCCACTGATTACTGACTACATTCAACGCCTGGGCAATTATTTGGTCACACATAGCCCCGCGAAAGGCCAGCATTTTCACTTCTTTGTCGTCGATGATGACAGCGTGAATGCCTTTGCTGGCCCCGGTGGATATATTGGCGTGAATGCAGGTCTCATCACGACCGCAAAAAATGAATCCGAACTTGCCAGCGTGATGGCACATGAAATCGGTCACGTTGTTCAACATCATTTGCAACGCATGACACGTCAAGCAAAACTACAAGCGATCCCCGCCATGGTAGCGGCCCTTGCTGGCTTTGCCGCGGGTGGACAAGCAGGTACAGCGGCGGTTTATTCTGCGGCTGCCGCTCATCAAACTAGCATGCTCACTTATTCTCGTGATTATGAACGCGAAGCTGACCAAGTCGGCCAAGAAACCTTAAACAACAGCGGTTACGATCCCCATGCCATGCCGATATTTTTCTACCGTATGCAAGAAAGCACACAATTTTATCCAGAGCCACCACCTTTTTTAAGCTCTCACCCTGTGACTAGCGATCGTATCGCGGATAGTAAAACACGTGCAGATAAACTCGCAAGAAAACGTATTCAAGCGCCGAAAAACACAGGCTTTTATTTTGTAAAAACCTTACTTACCACTCGCCATAGTCAAAATCTTCACGATACCCTCTCGCATTATATGAAAACGGACAATATCTACGGGCAAGCCATCACAGAAGTTCGCTTACATCGTTTATTACCCGCAAAAAAACAATTAATACAACTGCATCAACAGGCACCTAAGAATGTATTTTATGCCATTTCATTAGCACGCATTGATCTGCAACAACAACAGGAAAAAGTGGCCTTATCTCGTTTAAGCAAGCTACAATCCTCCCCGGCTGTCGCAGAAACAAAAATACAAGCTTTATCCTTAATGCCGCAAACGGCAGATACCTTAAAACAAATACGCCACTTAGTCGCGAAATACCCGCAGCAATTATCATTGCTACAATCACTGGCTCAAGCCGAAGCCAATGCCGGTCATAAAGCAGATGCCTATTTTTATCAGGGTTTATTGGCCAAACGTTTAGGCAACAAGGCACAAGCGGCCATGCTATTCAATCGTGCCCTCAAACAAACTGATTTAACACCCGATTTACAACAACAGATCCGAACATATCTAACGAAGGAGAAGAAACATGATGGAAGATGATCAAGAAAGCAATGCCGGCAGCACCGCAAGTGAGGTTAGCCTCCCAGCGGTACATCAACACTGGCAAACAGCCTGTATCGATGCCTTGGTGGCAACCATCATGGCGCATCTTGATCGTGTCGCGTATGCGGGTAAAATCAACCTAGATCACACTATCCTGAATGCTTACCTTCGACATAAGTTGGGATGCGTCGCATTAGAGGATCAAGCACTAACCCATGAAGATAAAGATGAGCTTTATGCCGCTTTAGCGGGTGTCGTTTCCACAAAAACAACGAAGCATGAGGATGAAGAACAAGAAGAAATATATACTGCCCTTGACGAAGATGATGATAACTTTAGCGAGGAGGAGGAGGAAGAGGAACTTCCACCACCACCACCGCTACCGTCTGCAGTAAACGAAGAGGCGTTGGAAACACTACCAGATATCGCAGATCTCCCCCTTCCGCCAACGGATTTTACGGCATTCACGCTTCCTGATACTTTGGAGGATCTGCCCCCACCACCTGCCTTACCAAATACGCAGACAGTTATTGCTGGTAAAAACTTCTTCTCAGAGGAGATTGCGACACAACTCAGCGCAGCAATTAAACAAAGAGCCTATGCAATAACAGCTAGCCATCCTGTTCAGCATGAAGAAACAGAAGCCACATCGGCTGACATCTATTATGAAGCCCCAGATGACACGCAAGCGACCGACTCTTTCAACTGGCAATCACTAGAATTTACGACCGCACATCGATTGGAATTATTGCTGTTACAAAAACCACCCTTATTAGAAGATGAACTTGCAGTACTAACCAGGTTCAGTGAGTGCTGCATCAACATCGATAACACCAATATGCTAGCCGATAAAATACGATCCTTTGGTTACTATCTTAAAGCGGTCTTATTGTATGGCAAACAAATAAAACCAAGCAATCCCGATAAGCATTTAGACGAAGTGGCTGCCCTATTAAAAAACACGTATGCTTTTCCTCAAGGTGTCACTGAACCCAATCCTGATGAAGTCACCATTTATTCTCCACCAGGCACACTATTAATGTGTGGGGTGCTCTGTAAAAGACCTCTGCTTAAACTGCACAAAAAAACGGTCCCAGCGACACAAGAGGCGGTGTCCGGTTACTTACGAACCTGCAACTTTGAAAAAGTCTTCTCTGCTGTTCGCACATTAACCGCGGCCTTAGAAACACAAATTAGTCCAGATTATACCTACACATTTAAATTAAATTATTATCCTCCAGATCAAAAACCCGCATTCGATGAGGCACGTCTGCAAGGGCGTGCGAGTATGCAAGACTCTAGCGCATGGATCCTGCTAGGAAAACATCATCAAGCAGGAAAGAACTACATGGCCGCTCGCCAATCATTACTGAATGCATTAGATTTTGGCAGTATTTATGCTGCTTCCGTATTGGCAGATGCATTTTTCTCACCTGCGGCTAGCGCTATTACCTCAAAAGCCCTAGCACTCACTAAACGCGCAGGAAGCTTCTTAAAAAAAGGGAAAGCAAACGATACAACAAACACCGAAATAAGCGATCAAGGGGGACATGAAGCCACTCTAATGGGTATCTTGCTCTATGAGTTTTCTAAGAGCTACTTAAACCCTGCGTATCGCTTACCTAATAGTGTTTTCTTATCTGATTTAATCTTTAGTAACCTACAG
Source organism: marine bacterium B5-7 (assembly GCA_021604705.1). Taxonomy (NCBI): domain Bacteria; kingdom Pseudomonadati; phylum Pseudomonadota; class Gammaproteobacteria; species marine bacterium B5-7. Next base: position 5,654 of record BQJM01000035.1, read on the forward strand.
GGAAAAGAAATTAGCGCTGCCAAAAAAACATCGGATAAAAAAATGCAAGAATGTATTACGCGTGTCTATCGGAAATTTAAACTTGGCAATAAAACAATGCCGACTGAGCAATACGATGCACTGGCTAGCTATTTTAAAAGCCTAAACTGGGTAGAAGTTTGTAGTGCTGTCGACACTGTTATGGCCATGCGTTCAGCACGAAAAAGACAACAAACTGTTAAACGAGCATCAACCACGAAAAAAGCATCACCACCATCGGCAGTGAAGACAGAAAGGTCGGCCCCAACAACAGGTCAGGATACTGGAGCAATGCTCGCAGTACTTGCCGAAAAAATGGGGGTCACACCGGCTACGCTCATGAATGCTGTTGCTGCAGAAAAAGCGACAGCGACAGCAACATCAGCAGAGCCACCACCAACATTACCCAGTCTCTCGCGTCACCCATCAAATCGACGGGGACACGACGACAGGCCAGCAACACTCCCAAAGCCTAAACCATAGACAAAGGAAAACCCTATTTTTTAAATAATTTGTTCAGCCTTATCGAAACAAAGCAACAAAAGGAAGAAAGCCATGATGAGTTCCGACGAAGACAACTATATAGATGAGGTAAAACGTAACTGGCATGCTGTATGTATTGATACATTGGTCAGTGCGATGATGGCACACGTTATACGCGTACAACCTGACAGCGCACCAAACTGGGAAACGCTAGAAGACTGCATCAGAAATGTTTTAAGCTGGCCAAAAATGTCTATGCGAGCCATTGATGCAACGTATGCATCGCCTGAAGATGCCCTAAAACCTGGAGAGCTTGACGCCGATGCTTACGCAACACCACAAGATGTCTATGAGGCGCTATCTAGCATTCGCGATGAAGTGGCCAGATCCTCACGACACAAAGAAGAACCTATTTATGGTAGCCTGCCCTCCCGTTCAGATGATGGTGACACATATTCTTTAACAACAGCAAGCTCTATGGCAGATTCTGTGAGTATTGCAGGCACAACAGCAGAGACTATGTCACTGGCTTCTGACATAACACACCTTGATTTTGACGAGCAGATTGGTGATGAGCATGAAGAGATGGAATCTGACCATCAGACATTTAACGCTGAAGATTTACCATTAAGAACAGCAGAGACACCAGAACGACTGGTCCCGCAACAATGCAGCTTTCCTGAACACGAGGCTCTTGAGAAGGCATTAGCCATAGCAACCTGTTGTCCAATACCTAATTTGGATACCTGCTCCGTCACCAGCTTTTCATATGACACAGCGAGTCTCGCAGAAGCTGAGCAACGTGACCACAGCACATGGACTGCAGAAGAGTACGCCACGGCCACTAAAATGGAACACCTATTATTACAACAAAAAACCTTGCCACGTGATGAGCTGAAAATTTTAGTTGCACTCTATCAAGAATGTCAGTCAGTTCATGAACGCTCATTTGGTGCAAAACACATTACTTCCTTTGGGCATTATTTAGAGGCACTGTTAATTCTCGGTGGGCATATACAGCGGAAACTCCAAACAAAAGACCGTTTACTTCAGGCTGCAGCTTGCTTAAGACACACTTATAAACACTACAGAGAAAAGCCCGAGAACATCGATCAAAGGTTGTTTGTCCTCAGTAAAAAAACATCTACGCTACAAGAAGCTAAAAAAAATCCCGGTGGTGCCCACGTTACCATATTCCTACCCAGCGCAGCCTTATTAACCTGTCAAGTAATGATTGAAATGAAACGTTCTGGACTTAAGACGAGTACTATTTCCGCACGTGAAAAAGAATTAGCGCAAGATAAAAAACCACAAGAGACCTACAAACATGCACTCACCTTTTTGCATGCCCTACAAGAAACTGTGCATCCGAGTCATGGCGTTTGGTCCTTTATGGAAGTCTACCTCCCAAAAAAATTGCGTAAACCACTTGCGCTAGACAGACAAATGGCGCTGTCAGATGGTGGGGATACTCGGGCAACTATCGTACTAGGGCATCATTATGCGAATAAGAACGACTTAAAACGTGCGCGTGACTGTTTTCGTCGTGCACTCGCCATGGGAAGTTTAGAGGCAGGCATTCATTTATCAAATATTCTGTATCCTTTAAGTCACGCTAAATCTTCTAGTACTTTTGGCACGCTTAGGAGAAAACTCTCAAAGCAACCTGCACATGCCGATACAAGTGGCACGGAGGGAAAAGTTGTCGCTTATTTGTTAAATGCTTTTATGCTGGCGTATGTTAATCCAAAATGCCGTTTACCGAATGGTTTTCCTGTAAAAGCAACTGCCCAGGCTTATTTCGGGAGCAAGAAATTCCAGGCAATAACAACGCATCCGAGCAAGAAAATAACCACTTGCGTTCAACAATTTTTTCACAGTGTTTTCACAACAGCAGACTCAGCTACAATTTCCTATGAGAAGCAACTAAAGGCATTGATTGATCACGTAAAAGGTTTAAGTTGGGTAGGCATGTCACGCTTCATTGATCATATGATGGCTCTCCGAACGGCACGAAAAACAGATTCTGGAAAGTACCCTCCGGAGAAAGAGAAAAAGCCCGCAAAGAAAAAAGAAAAATCCAGCACAACAACCCCAAGCGCTGCAGACTGGGTGAGTGACTTTTCAGCAACTAGTGGCGGTGAAATAAGTACCCCAGTTCGTCCAGGTGCACCGCCAACATTGGGCCGGAAAGAAGCAGAAAGTATTGCGAAGCTGTTGGGACTAAGCGCTGAAGACGTTACCCCCGCCCATGAAGAAGATGACGAACTCTCGGCTGAGGTCGCATCCTCCAGCACAGCCCCTCATCACACTCACCGACGCACATCTAGCGTGATGGTAGCTTCATCAAGGAGAACGCCAGGGTTTGTCCCTCAATGAGATCCCGTCGTACAGTGCTGCTAGATGGAGACCCCGGGTCAAGCCCGGGGTGACAGATGCTAAGGTCAACACCCCTTATGATAAACTACACATTAAAGTGTGGCTGGATACTTTTTTTCGAAAACCGTCGGCGGCAGGGATAGCCGCCGTCGAGCTACATGGACGTATTTATGCGTGTTTTTGAAAGAAGTATCCAGCCAGACTTTGAATTTTCAGTTTCTTTTCGTCACCCCTGGGGTAACAGCTCTAAGCGCATTCATGCTAGAATAAAAAACCAGCAAGGAGGCACACATGCTTTTATACCACATCGCCGTTATTCTATTAGCTTTAGCCGTCGGCATCGGTTACATCAATCACCGTTACATCAAAATGCAATCCACCATTGCCATTACTTCCGGCGCCTTGCTTATTTCATTAATTCTTATTGTGTTACGCCAGTTTGGTCTTACGCATGCTGAGGTTCATGCCGCACAACTCATTGAAAAAATCGACTTCAACAAACTACTTCTCAACGGCATGCTGAGTTTTTTATTGTTTGCTGGTGCGCTAACAGTCGACTTGGAAGATCTTAAAAAACAAAAATGGGAAGTCGGTGTGCTCGCTGGATTTTCCACCCTCGCCTCTGCCGCACTTATCGGTTTAGGCGCCTATGGGCTTAGCCACTTGTTAGGGCTACACCTGCCGATTCTGTATTGCTTTTTATTCGGTGCCTTAATCTCACCAACCGATCCCATTGCGGTGCTCGCCACACTCAAAGAAATTAAAGCACCGAAAAATATTCATACCCTCATTGCCGGCGAGTCTTTATTTAACGATGGTATGGGTATCGTCTTGTTTTTAACGCTATACCAAGTCGCTTTTGCAGAGACAGCGCCGACCTGGCAAGGGACTGCCTGGTTATTCTGCCAAGAAACGCTAGGCGGCTTACTTTACGGGTATATATTAGGGTTAGTGTCATATCGTTTAATTGCAGCCATTGACGATCACAAGTTGGAAATATTACTCACGGTGGTTGCCGTCACGGCAGGTTATTTAGGCGCTGAATGTTTAAACGTTTCTGGCCCACTTGCTATGGTTGTCTGCGGGATTTTCTTGGGCAATCGCAAAGGCGATTATTTCATGAAAAAACAAACACGCGAATACTTAGATACCTTTTGGGAATGCATCGATGAATTGCTTAATGCATTATTGTTTTTGCTAATCGGTTTAGAATGCTTAACGCTGCATCTCACTCACACCGCCTTAATCGCCGCCGTCTTAACGATTCCATTGGCCCTATTTGTACGCTGGTTAACAGTCTCCATTCCAGTAGCATCCTTTAGAAAACGTAATGCCTACCCCACCTACACTATTCGATTACTGACGTGGGGTGGCTTACGCGGTGGGTTAGCCGTCGCCATGGCGCTAGCATTGCCAGACACGTCTGAACGCGGCCTAGTTTTAGCCATGACCTATGCGGTTGTGGTGTTTGCGGTGATTGTACAGGGTTTATCTGCGAAGAAGTTGGTTGAGAAAATTTCGGGGTAAAAACATCAGTTAAATTATCTTTGTTGCACGAGCGGCGTACTTCTTTCAAAAACACGCATAAATCCGTCCATTACGCCACTCGTGCCTGATATATTTCACTGCTGTCATCGTCTATTTTGAGGCTGAGAAAAAACCTCTTCCATTTTAGCCGCAGTATCCGTTAATGCTTTTGACTGACCAAAAAAAGTGGTTGAAAAACCCGTGTGCTGATGCAAAAGGAAATCACTGGCAGAGTCATACTCATCGCTATTACCGGATCCCTTGCCTTGCCTCGACAATTTAAATCCGCAGAGCTCACGCAGCCTCAACCTATCTGAACTATCTTCCGGATATAAACTATGCGCTTGTTTCGCCGCTAAAAAGGTGAGTTTTTTCAAATACTGTAACTTACCAACATCGGATTGCCCCAGTCTCACCTTGTTTTTATCAAAGTATAATTTGGCATCTTCAATCAGTGAAACTAAAATACGAGAATCTTCACACTGGATAACTCTATTTTCCAATGCCGACTGATCAACCTGCAAGTAAGTATTGCCATATATAGTCATCGCTAACTCATGATAAGTCGCTGCCGCCTTTGGTGAAAGGCGCTCATCAAGATTATCTTTTTGCATGAACATCGCCAATTTTCTTAAGTGAAAACGTAGCGCATCCGATTCTGGATCCGAGCCTGCCGTTGTTTCTACGTTATTTAGCACCTCACTGAAGACTTTCCCCAGCGCATAGCCATCAGACAATACGGTGTAATGCAATTTATTCGCTGAGTCTCTCACTAACAATTCTGGCGCCATATATCCTGGTGTACCGCACAAACCATCTTTACATCCGCTATTTTTATCCATCATTTGAGCAGCACCAAAATCAACAAAATGGACCTTGCCTTTCTCATCAAAACAAATATTTGCAGGCTTAATATCTTTGTGTAACGCACGATATTTTCTGTGCAAAGTATTTAAGTTAGCAAGCAATTTAGCGCATAACTGTTGAGCGGATTGAACACTGAGTCCATTGCTCATCCTAGACAGTAAATCACCGCCAGAATAATAATCCGTGATAAGATAAGACTTGGGATCGGATACCTTTTCAGAACCACTTGTTAACGTAAACGTGATAGCCGTTCTTTGGATGTGTTTTAAAGCCTGGGCTTCTTCAAGTACCATCTGACCTAACACGCCTGCCTGAGGAAAAATAGCTACATTTTTATTGAGACTATCTTCATCACTCTCTTTGGTACTTTGATCATGCGAAATTTTCTTTTTCTGGTATTGTTTCATCAACTCCGGCTGCGTTTTAACACGCTTAAACCCCAACATCGGTGATTTATCGTTGATTGGCGCCCACTGCACATCAATAATTTGACCATTACTTTCCGTAGGAAGTAATTCACGAATCGCCTTAACATATGCGCTGCCCCCCTCTCCTTCCTCCATATTACCTTGGTTTGTTGGTGCTTTCCCATCTAACAAGTGATTATTCACCGCGAAATAACGCATGCGATCGTCATCTTGAATTTTCAAAATAGAATAAGGTAATTGAGAGGTTTCAGCATTGTATTTTCGTGAAAACTTAACCGAAGTTTCTGGGATATTTTTCAGTGTGTTACATGCTATCGCAACTTGATAAGCAATATTCGCTAGATCTTCATTGGCATTCTCACCGAATATACGATGCGTATTTTTAAACTTACTTGGCATGCGCTACCTCTTTTTTTGTATTATTTAAGGATAGTTTGTTGTTCTTAAGGTAATCTTAACGGCTTAGATGTAGGGATACAAGTCTTATGATTATTGTGTCATATTGTATGGAGGGGCGAAGCGCTGTCATGCCGGCATTGACGTTGTCATCCGGCGCTTGACGCGGGAAATCACCGCCCAAACAAGCAGCGCCATAAACTTTGAAAACAACTAGAGGTTTCTGGCTTAGGTTTGTCATCAAACATTACCTGCAAATGCTTCGCAGTTGTCGTTAGCGATCGACCAAAGATACCCAACCGAAACCAATCCCGGTGTTGATGAATTAGATGGTTTTTTTGAGCGCCAAAGCGCTTGATATTCGTTTTTTCACTATCTTCAACACTCATACCACAGGCTGTTTTCAACGCCTTTATCCCTTCTGTTTTTTCTTGGCCTTGTTTTTTCTGATAAAAAGCATGGGCTTTTTTAGCCAACATTTCTATGTAAATTTTTAACAATTTCATATGCATGCTATAGCCTAGGCCACCGAACTTTTGATTATTTGCATAAAAGTAATTAATAGCAGTAATAAATGCAACAAGGGCTTGTGCTTGTTCGAGATGAGCACACTCATTGTCTTTTGAAAATTTATTTTTAGTGAGCTGGCCTAACTTGTTTTTTCTTGTATCGATATCGGCATCAAGCATCTCATTTGAAAACAAATAATTTTTCAGCTGAACCTTAAAATCTTGGGGCTGCTTCAGCGCAGGTGATTTTTTAGGTGCCGGCGCGATCTTAGGTTTAAGAAAGCTTAATGCTTTTCTTGCATCCCAGCGATTTGCCGCAAATGGGTTTACCATACGATACTTTACTTTAGATAGTTTATTCACCACATTTTCACTCTGGTGACCTAATTCAAGCAGAGAAAGTATTTCTTCTATAGTTTTCCCCATGGCAAAGCAATCTGTCTTTTCGGTATAAGTGTAAGAATTATTTTTGCGGCGAGCCGCATTCACTAACTCCGGCTCAAACATCTCTTGTGTACCAACAACTTTACCTTTAAATGTGCCATCACTTAATTTTTTTCTTGAAAAGGCATAATCAATAAAATGAGGATTACCTGTGTCATCAAGACAAATATTTTCAGATTTAATATCTCGATGCAGCCAGCCTTTATCATGAAGCGCAACTAACATGTCTAAACAAGCAATCACCAGCTTCAACACTTTTTCAGGGGGCCATTTCTCATCTGAGTGAGTCAACGCATACAATTCACCACCTGAATACCACGGCAACACAATCCCTAACTTCTGTGTTGCATTTGTAGAGTGAGACGCATAAAGAAGCTCTGTTACAGCATCAGATCCGTCTATCTCTTTAAGAGCTGCTTGTTCACTCTCTCGATCCTCATTAAAGATCGGAGAAGAAGGGTTTATCTCATTGCCTTTTCTTTCTCGCTTTAAACCATAACGCCTTTCACCCGATGCTATCGATGCCCAAGACACATCGGTAATCTGACCAGATTGTATTGTAGGGATAATCTCTCGCATAGGTTTTGCAAAGGCGGTGCTGCCAACACCCTCAGCCAACGCCCCTTCCTTCTGTGAGCGGGACCCAGAATCAATCAGATGATTGTTTAGTGCAAAATAACGGACTTTGTCCTCCCCAAAGGTCGTTTTTAGAATAGAAAATGGGAGTTCATGCACCTTATCAGAAGAGCTCACAAAACCATGCTTTCTAGAATATTTTTGGTGTCTATAGCGATTTCTTGCCATGGTTTGACAGATAGCAATAATAGCCGCTTTCTTCTCTTGAAGCGTTTCTTCTGCTTTCGAGCCGAAAATGATGTGGTCTTCTGTCGCGCCTAGGGGCATGAGAAGCTCCTGCTGACTATTTTCGGGTATTGTAGCATAGAAAGTGGTGCTAGACGGAGATCCCGCATCAAGTGCGGGATGACAGGGGTGTAAACAGGAGGCCCCGCGTCAAGCGCGGGCTGACAGGCCCAAGGCTGGAATGACAAAATAAATGATGAGGAGTGGTGGCGGGGTGTTTTCCAAGAGACAGCGTGTCAAAGCTCTGATCCCCGGGTTGCAGTACCGGTACTGCACACGGGGAAAGCGTCTAGCGTCTTGTGGGCAGTCTGGCCACTGTTCTTGTTGGGAACTTCTGAATTGAACGACGTGACAGCTGTCGAGTTGGAAAATATGCCCCCCAGCGCTCAACAAAGATTGTTTTCGTAATACCCCCCCCCGGGTCAAGCCCGGGGTGATAAAAGGTCTCTACCCCAGCAACATCGCATTCATGCGCTTAACAAAAGTACCGGGATCATCAAGCTGGCCACCCTCAGCCAATAAGGCTTGGTCAAACAACAAATGTACCCAATCAGAAAATTTCTCGTCGTCCTGCTCATTCTTTAATTGTGAAATTAGCGCATGTGCCGGATTCACTTCAAAAATAGGTGTGCTAGCCGGTGCTGCTTGACCCGCTGCCTGCATAATACGCTGCAAGTGCCCGCTCATTTCATTTTCGTCAAACACTAAACACGCAGGGGAATCCGTTAAACGATGCGTAACACGAATATCTTTGATTTTATCACCTAAGATTTCTTTCGCTTGCGTGATCACGCCTTCCAAATCTTTCTCTTGTTGCTCTTGCTCCGCCTTGGTTTCAGCATCATCCAAATCACCTAGGTCTAAATCCCCTTTCGCAACAGATTGTAATTGCTTTCCATCAAACTCAGTTAAGTGCGAGACCAACCACTCGTCAATACGGTTGTGTAACAACAAGACTTCAATACCTTTCTTGGTAAAGACTTCCAAATGCGGGCTGTGTTTTGCCGCATTATAGGTATCAGCTGTAATGTAATAAATCTTATCTTGGCCTTCACGCATACGTTCTACGTAATCTGCAAGTGACGCACTTTGCGCATCATCATCGTTATAAGTTGATGAGAAACGTAACAATTTAGCAATGCGATCTTTATTGGCGGTATCTTCGCCCGGACCTTCTTTGATGACTTCACCAAAAGCTGCCCAGAACTTTGTGTAATTCTCAGGATCGTTTTTCGCCATTTTCTCTAGCATATCCAACACGCGCTTAGTCATCGCAGACTTCATCGCATCAACAGCTTTCGAGCGTTGTAAAATTTCACGTGAAATATTCAGCGGTAAATCCTTGGTATCCAAAACACCTTTAACAAAACGCAAATACATCGGCAAGAATTGTTCTGCTTCGTCCATGATAAACACACGCTGCACATAAAGCTTTAAACCACGTGGGTTATCACGATTCCACATATCAAATGGTGGGTGAGAAGGGATATAGAGCAAGGAAGTATATTCGTACTTACCTTCAACTTTGTTATGGCTCCAGCTAAGTGGCGCTTCATAATCATGAGAAACATGCTTATAAAATTCCTGGTAATCTTCGTCTTTAACATCTGCTTTGGCACGTGCCCACAATGCTTTCGCTTGGTTAACCGCTTCGTATTCTGGATTTTCTTCTTGCTTTTCTTTTTCCTCATCCGTGTGAACTTCTTTTTTCATTTCAATAGGCAGCGCAATATGATCAGAATATTTAGTCACAACAGTTCGAACGCGCCAGGCATCCAAAAATTCATCCGCATCTTTTTTCAAATGCATAATGATTTCTGTACCACGATCAGCTTTCGTGATGCTTTCCAGGTTATAATCACCCTCGCCTTGTGATTCCCAACAAATACCGGCATCCGCTGCTTCACCTGCACGACGTGTATTCACAGTCACTTTGTCAGCCACAATAAATGCTGAATAAAAACCTACACCAAATTGCCCAATCATTTGTGAATCTTTGGCTTTATCACCGGATAACTGCGTCATGAATTCTTTAGTACCAGAACGCGCAATCGTCCCGAGATTACTAATCACTTCGTCACGATTCATACCAATACCATTGTCGCGAATAGTAATGGTACGTGCATCTTTATTGATGTCGATAACAATTTTCAAATCCGGATCGCTGTCTAATAAGCCCGGATTATCAATGGCTTCAAAGCGTAATTTATCTGCCGCATCCGAAGCATTAGACACCAACTCACGCAAGAAAATTTCCTTGTTGCTGTAAAGTGAGTGGATCATTAAGTGTAGTAATTGTTTAACTTCAGTTTGAAAACCGTGGGTTTCTTTCTGCGCTGTGCTCATGGCTGTCTCCATTGTTTGATCATTGATGGATACAGATATGGGGCAGCAAAGCCCCTTTTCAAGGGGCATCAGATGCTCAGGCTGTTGTTTTTTGATACATTTTGATTAAAACATCGAGTGCCCGATTCACTTTTTCTTCCGTTAGCGCATAGCAAAAGCGCAAACTGTGTTTTCCGTGGGCTGGATCCATGTAAAAAGAA
>BQJM01000036.1 GCA_021604705.1 marine bacterium B5-7
TCTGATTTTTGATGATCGCAACGTAGTGAAATACGTAACAAGGCACAGCCAGTTGCCACCGTTGGCGGGCGTATAGCCGCTACAAACCAGCCGTGCACCATACAGTCTTTTTGTAAAGTCATCGCTCGCTGGTTATCCCCGATAAGAAGACAACGAATCGGTGTTTCATCTTGAGATAATAAATCTAAGCCAAGATCTTTAGCACACGCATTAAAATAACGGATGTTCTCTAACAAATGCTGTCGTCGCCATGACTCTTCTTGGATAGTCCGCATGGCGCTTGATAAGGCAAATACATTAGCAGGCGGTATATTTGTTGTATAACGATAACTGCGTGCTCTTTGTTGTATTTGTTCAATTATTTCAGCCTTACCACTAACAATCGCCCCGTAAGCCCCTATCGCTTTGCCTAATGGAATCACCGTCACAGGAACTTCTGATTGATAAAGCGTTTCATTGAGTACCGAGAAACCATGCGCATCATCGACCACAAAAATTGTCTCTGATGATAGTCCCTTCGCCAAGCGAGAGATGGGCGTAATCTCTCCTGTCATACTAAACACACGCTCTGTGACCAACACATCCGGATTATTTTCTTCACACAGTTGTTGACAGTGTTTGATGTCTTGATGACGATAACGCAAGTGTTTTGCACGTGACAATTGAATACCGTCAATAATCGATGCATGACATTGTTTGTCAGACACGACTGTGCTGTGCCGGCTTAATAAACTACTAAGAATGCCGAGGTTAGCCAAGTAGCCCGAACCAAATAAAATCGTTTTATCTCGTTTTAGGTAATCACTACACGCTTCCTCAAACTTTTGTTGTGCCTTTGTGTAACCGGACACACAGACGGAAGCCCCGCTGCCCATACCAAATTGTTCGATACCTTTTACCCAAGATTCCTTGATAGCAGGATCCGTTGATAAAGCTAAATAGTCATTGCTACTGAAGTTAATGACAGATTTATCCGCGACTTGTATTTGGTCAGCAAAGCGCGCTTGCACCGGCACTTGGGTGCGGTGCAGCGCAGCGACCGTCATCCCGCATCTCCTGCTAAGTTGGCAGTAGAAGGCGACTGTCCCGTGTGCATGCCTAGTTTTTCTAGCAAGGTTTCATCTTCATCTGCTGATTGATTTTTCGCGGTCAGTAATTCATCCCCATAAAAAATAGAATTAGATCCAGCCATAAAACATAAGGTCTGCATCTCAGCTGACATATCTTCTCGGCCAGCAGATAAACGGACCATTGATGTCGGAAATAAAATCCTAGCAATCGCAATGGTTCTAATAAATTCAAAATTTTCCATCGGCTCTGCTAATTCCAACGGCGTACCCGGGATACGGATCAGGCGGTTAATCGGCACACTTTTTAGAACTGCGGGCAATGCTAACAACTGCAAGAAAAATTGCACGCGATCTTCACGCGTCTCGCCCATCCCAACAATCCCCCCGCAACAAATATTAATATCTGCCTTATCTACTGCTTTTAAAGTGTCTATACGCTCTTGATAGTTTCGTGTCGAAATAATTTTCTTGTAATGTTCAGGGGATGTATCTAAGTTATGATTGTAATAATCCAAGCCCGCTTGCTTTAAATCATCAGCTTGTTCTTGATCTAACATCCCAGCCGTCAAGCAAGTCTCTAAACCCAAGGCTTTAACCTGCACTACCATTTCTTTTAAGGCTGGCATATATTTTTTAGGTGGACTGCGCCAAGCACCCCCCATACAAAATCGTTTCGCGCCACGTTCTTTTGCTTGTTTTGCTTTCTCAACAACATCAGCGACATCCCATAATTTTTCTTTTTGTAAGCCCGTATTGTAATGCCCGCTCTGAGGACAATACGCACAGTCTTCCGGACAAGTACCCGTTTTAATACTCAATAAAGTACACAACTCCATTTCATCGGGATCATGGTGTTGGCAATGCACTTGGTAAGCTTGGTGCACTAAGCGAATAAGTGGTTTTTGATACAAGAGATGAATGGCATCTGCATCCCAATCTGTCACATCCATGATGCTTATCCTGTTGATTTGAGGTGTTAGCGAGTGTAGAGTGCCCCAATACGACAGTCAACCCTGTTTATCCATGGAGTTTACCAATGAGTGGTTCAACTATAGAACAATACATCCCCCAAACACATTGGGCCCCCCTATCTCAGTTAGATGGCTCGAATAAGTGGGCCCCCTATCGCATTCAATCCGCCCAAGGCGATTACATCACCTTAGAAAGTGGACAGCGGATAATTGATGCGAGTAGTAGTTGGTGGTGTAAGTTGTTGGGGCATGGGCACCCGGCACTCAAGCAAGCCCTATTCAAGCAAGCTGAACAATTTGAGCATGTCGTGCCAGCAGATACTACCAATGATGTCATTGAACAACTATCCCATGAACTCACACAACTGATGCCGCATTTCACCAAAGTGTTTTATGCGGGTGATGGTGCGTGTGCCGTTGAGATTGCGATGAAGATGAGCTTGCAAACGCGTACGACTCGAAAACAATCACGCACGCAAGTCGTTTCTTTAAAAGGGGCTTACCATGGCGAAACACTGGGATGCCTTGGTGTTACTCAAATACCTCGCTTCCGTCATGCATTTGAACATGCACTGTCACCTCAACCAGTGATTCAAGATATTCCGTACGTGAATAGTATGGATGATCCTTTGTGGAAAGATGCTTCTGTTTATTGGGAAAGAGCTGAAAAACAATTAACCCCTATTGCACATACACTCACTGCTGTCATTGTTGAGCCTATTTTACAAGCGGCAAATCACATGAAGATATACAGCCAGGATTTTTTAAGACGTTTATGTTTGTGGGCCAAAGCCCATGATATCCATGTGATTGTTGATGAGATTGCGACGGGACTTGGGCGGACGGGGAAAATGTTAGCCTGTGAATATGCGATGACGCCCCATGGTCACCCCGCACTTGATGCGGGGTCCCCGTCTAACACTGCAGCCCCTTCAGGAGATACCGGCTCGGAGGCCGGCATGACAACGTGGCAACCAGACTTCCTCTGCCTCGGAAAAGGCTTAACGGGTGGTTGGATACCCATGAGTGCGGTACTCACAACGGATAACATTCATCAACATTTTATTAATACACCGTTTTATCATTCACACACGTATGCAGGCAATGCATTAGCCGCGAGCGTTGCGTTAGCGACACTGAATGTACTCAAACAAGAAAACCTTGTCGAGCGTGCAAACGTGATCGGTACATGGATGCGTGATGCCATGCAGTCGATTGCAGATCAAACCGGTTCACTTGCGCATGTTAGGCAAATCGGTGCCGTTGTCGCAGCGGATTTAATACATGAAGATCCAAATTTTCCTATCGGTCAACATGTATATCGCAAAGCGGTGGAATTAGGTGCTTTACTGCGGCCATTAGGCAATACGCTGTATTGGTTACCACCGCTGAATGTGCGCATGCAAACTTTGGAGGACTTGAAGGCGATTACGCAGCAAGCTATCACTTGGTGCGCGTAACATGCTAACCCTAACTTAGCGATACCTTACTTAAAAAGTCAAAATATAACCAGTCTCTGGCTTGATAAACTTAGACAGAACATTAGAGATAAATGATAAAACTTCAATTGCTAATTCCGCCAAACAGCAACATTCAACCCCCTATCTGGCGGAGTTTTCAAGAAATATTAGCCAGACAGGGGTGTTTTAATAGCTGTCTGGCGCTTGGCGATCATAAAAACATCAAGCAAAGTGAGCATTCAGTATTTCCTGCGTAAAGCCTGCGCGCAGATAGAATCCACGTGGCAGCGTTTGGATACGTTCACCATCGTGGTTAATTGCCCAACATAAAGCTTTACTGTTCGCGGCTTTGGGGCGCACTTGTAGCACCTGACCCATGCGTGCATGAATGCTTTCCAGCTCACCCAAGCAAATTTTATCAACGAGTTCTTGCCAATCTTGTTGCAACAACGCGGCTTGTTCAGCCGTCGGCGACCATAACATGGGGGAGCCGATGATACGTTCATGCAATGATGCGCCATCGGGTGTGATGATGGGGATCCACAATACACGTTGTAACTTCCGCCATACCGTTGACGTTGCCCAGGTTTCTTGATGGATATTTAATAAAGGAATGGATGTGACAAAGGTAGACTCTAATGGCGCGCCACGGGTATTCACGGGTAAAGTTTTTAACTCAATGCCCAAGGCTTGAAAGTCGGGCTGTGGCGCAGAACCCGCATCCGCCCCCAATGCCACTTCTAGCAGCTCCCCAACGCGCCCCTTATGTCCCGCAAAACCCTCGGGTAAATACACCGACATGGCTTGCGCCAAGCTGTCCAGTGTTGAACCAGCCCACTGCTGGGCACGGGCCATTAATTCCGTTTCATCGCCAGGTGGGGTAACATGCCGAGCTATTGAAGAAGGTGTTGGATTCATGCAAATTCATCTATTGTGTATTGGCAATCGCATGCCGGATTGGGTGTCTAGCGCATATGACGATTATGCTAAACGACTCCCTGCCCATTGTCGATTAAATTGCATTGAAATCCCAGCGATGAAACGCCCCCAACACGCCGACCTTGCAAAAATCACACAAACAGAAGGCGATGCTTTGCTCGCCAACATCCCCAAAGGGGCTTATTGCATAGCCCTCGATGAGAAAGGCCAACACTGGTCAACAAAAGAAGTATCTCAGCAACTCACGCGTTGGCAGGCTTTAGGCTGCGATGTTGCGCTACTCGTTGGTGGCCCTGATGGTTTAAGCGATGCCGTACGTGTACGCGCACAACAAACCTGGTCACTGTCCGCGTTAACCTTTCCCCACCCTTTAGTACGAGTTATTCTCGCGGAACAATTATATCGCGCTTGCAGTTTGCTAAGCGGCCACCCTTATCACAGAGCGTAAAGGATGCGAAGAAAGAAAAAAGTTTATGTAAAGAACCTTGCCCATGAGCGCCGTTCTTTTCGCCATCGAATGATTACAGCGTGTATTGGCATGGTGATTTTAACTGCACTGCTAATTACTCGGCTTGCGTACTTACAAATTCAACAACACGCGCTCTACACAACACTCTCTGAAAAAAATCAACTAGACATCACACCCATCGCACCCGATCGCGGGTTAATTTTCGATAGAAATGGTGTCTTACTTGCAAAGAACACCCCTGTCTTTAGTTTAGAACTCGTCCCGGCCAAAATAGAAAACCTAAACAAAACTATTCAACAGCTTCGCCATATTCTTCCCGTAACAACGTCTGAGCTAGAAAATTTTCACAAACAATTGCATCAACATCGCCACTTTGAATCCATTCCTTTACGTTTACGTCTTAATGAAAAAGAGGTGGCGAGTTTTATGGCACGTCGCTATCAGTTTCCTGGCGTCACCATTCGTGCGCACCTAATACGTCAGTACCCTTTTCCAAAAGCCTTTAGTCATGTTGTTGGCTATGTTGGTCGTATTAATGAAAAAGAACTAGCACGCGTTGATACCGCCAACTACAGTGCAACCAACTATATTGGAAAAACAGGTATCGAACATTACTACGAAGATCGTTTACATGGGATCGTCGGTTACCAACAAGCTGAAGTCGATGCATCCGGTCGCGTGATCCGTGTAATACACCGTGTTTCACCCATTGCTGGTGCTAACTTAACCTTAACGCTAGATAGCCACTTGCAAGAAGTTGCTGAAAAAGCCTTAGGAGAGCGCCAAGGCGCCGTTGTTGCGATTGATCCCAACAATGGGGAGATTCTAGCGATGGTTAGCACACCTAGCTTCGATGCCAATCAATTTGTCAGCGGCTTGTCACAAAAAACCTATGATAAACTTGTGCATGAACCCGATCAGCCCTTATTTAACCGTGATATTCGAGGGCAGTATCCACCAGCCTCTACCATCAAACCTTTTCTTGCTATAGAGGGTTTAATCTCTGGAAAAATTACGCCTGAATTTAAAGTGTATGACAACGGCACCTATCAATTAAAAATAAGCAATCACGTTTACCATGATTGGAAGCGCTATGGCCATGGCTGGGTAAATCTCATCAAAGCAATCATGGTCTCTTGCGACACCTATTTTTATGAGCTCGCGCGTCGATTAGGTATCGATAATATTGCCAATATTTCACATGCGTTTGGTTTTGGTAAAAAAACAGGCGTGGATTTACCCGCAGAATTATCTGGCTTAGTACCCACGCAAGCATGGAAAAAACGCGCACATAACGCGCCCTGGTATCCCGGAGACACCTTGGTCGCCGGGATTGGCCAGGGTTACATGCTAACAACACCATTACAGTTAGCCAGTGCTACGGCTAAGTTTTCGATGCATGGTGATGGCTTCCAGCCTCATTTATTACACATCTCGACTTTAGCGAATGGACGACAACATGCTTTCCAGCCAATCCCGCAAACACACGTTGATTTACCTAAGGCATATTGGAATTTGGTGGTAGAAGGTATGCGAGATGTGATCACCAACCCACAAGGTACAGGATTTAAATTCGGACGTAATGTCCCCTACACGGTCGCCGCAAAAACGGGGACAGGCCAAGTGTATAACACCAATAAATATAACGTGTACACCGTCGCAAACCTACCTTACAAATTACGTAACCATTCTTTATTTATCGCATTCGCACCCATTGAGCATCCTAAGATTGCCATTGCGGTTATTGTGGAACACAGCGATATTCATGTTGAACATAGCACCAGTGCTTCTCACATTGCACGTCTCGTCATGGATGCTTATCTATTAAAGGGATCCACCTAATGCTACATCATCATCGTCCGACAACCTCACAAACGTGGTTTAAACTCGATACGCCGTTATTTCTTGCCATCAGTGTTCTGATTGGCTTTGGTTTATTCATGCTTTACAGCGCCGGCAATGGCGATTGGATATTTATCAAACGACAAAGTCTTAATGCCTTATTGGCTTTCGCTGCCATGTTAGTGTGCGCGCAAATCCCCCCGAGAAAATATCGTATTTGGGCACCTTGGTTATTTTCTTTAGCCTTCATGTTATTAGTGATTGTCTTGTTGGTTGGATCACGCAGCAAAGGTGCCGAACGTTGGCTCAATCTCGGATTTTTCAAATTCCAACCATCAGAACTGATGAAACTTGCGATGCCCATGGTGCTAGCATGGTATTTTCGCGAAAGACCTTTGCCACCCAAAATTATCGATTTTGGTGCCATTGCTGTATTAATTGCATTGCCTACCCTGCTCGTGATGAAACAACCTGATCTAGGCACCGCCATCATGATCGCAGCCAGCGGATGCTGTGTGCTGCTGCTCATTGGGATCCCTTGGCGCTACATTGGTATTGCTTGCCTCATTGCCTTAATTTTCTTGCCCATTGCTTGGCATTTCATGCATACCTATCAGCAACAGCGTGTCTTAACCTTTTTAAATCCTGAGCGTGATCCACTCGGCACGGGGTATCATATTATTCAATCCAAGATTGCTATCGGTTCTGGCGGGCTATTTGGTAAAGGCTGGATGCAAACCACACAATCACGATTACATTTTTTGCCGGAGCATCATACTGACTTTATCTTTGCGGTGTGTGGTGAATCCTTTGGTTTTATTGGCTGCCTATTTTTACTGTTCGCATACGCGACCGTGCTGTTCCGCTGTGTGTTTATCAGCTTAAATGCGCAAGATACTTTTACTCGGATCTTGTCCGGGAGTTTAACACTCACTTTTTTTGTCTTGATGTTTGTTAACATGGGCATGGTTACCGGTATTTTTCCTGTCGTTGGTATTCCCCTCCCATTAATCAGTTACGGTGGCACCTCCATGGTTACTTTATTAATAGGCTTTGGTATGTTAATGTCGATTCAATCGCATAGACAATTAATTACGACTTAAAGGACTACTTTATGAGACGCTGGATGACCGCTTGTTGCTTTTTATTGGCAAGCACACTCTCTTTTTCTACCCCACTGAGTCAACGACCAGACGTTAATGCCTTCATCAACACAATGGTAAAAAAACACCATTTCGAGCGTGCTAAGTTGGTCACACTCTTTGATCACGTAAAAATACGTCCTAAAGTCATCCATGCCATGAAACACGCCAAGGAACATTTACCTTGGTATCGTTATCGCACGATTTTCCTTAATCCAGAACGTATTACGCTGGGTGTGAATTTTTGGCATCGTTACAAAAAAACATTGGCACAGGCAGAAAAACAATACGGCGTACCTGCAGAAATTATTGTGGCGATTGTCGGTGTAGAAAGCTACTACGGTGCACGCAAAGGCACATACCCCGTCATCGATGCACTCACCTCTTTTGCTTTTAACTATCCTTCTCGGCAAAAATTCTTTACACGTGAGTTAGAAGAGTTTTTATTGTTCGCCCGGGAAGAAAACTTAGATCCTTTAAGTATTAAAGGATCTTACGCGGGTGCCATGGGGCAGCCACAATTTATGCCTAGCAGTTATCGTGCGTATGCCGTTGATTTTTCACATACCGGTCATCGTGATTTAATGGATGATGAAATCGATGTGATTGGTTCCGTTGCAAATTACTTAAAACAAAATGGTTGGAAGGCCAACCAGTTAGTTGCAATGCCAGCAACAGTCAGTGGGTCCGCTTATGAAAACTTACCGAAGCAAGGTCGCAAACCCACGCTATCGTTAAATGCCTTGGCGCATTACGGCATTCACCCTAAAGAACATACTGACGCCCATCAAAAAGCCTTGTTTTATGCCTTTGAAGGAAAAGGGCATCCTGATTTTTGGTTAGGCTTTAATAATTTTTATGTCATTACCCGTTATAACACCAGCCCACTGTATGCCATGGCCGTCTATCAGTTAGGGCAAGCGATAAAAAATGCAAGAATGATAGGCTTAAAGCATGCTTAAGAGCACCTCGACTCTTTGCCTATTCCTAACTTGCGGCCTACTTTCAGGCTGTGGCATTAGTCATTTACGTGCAGCCAAAGACAGCGCGCCTGTATTCATCCCGCCTCATTTAGGGCGTGTCCCCGACGCCAAACCGAAAGTTGAAGCACATAGCAAATATGGCAACCCTAGCTCTTATGTGGTGAGGGGAAAACGCTATTATGTACGTCAAGACAGTCAAGGTTACGATGAAAAAGGCATCGCATCATGGTATGGCACCAAGTTTCATGGACAACGCACCTCTAGCGGTGAACCTTACAACATGTATACGATGACGGCAGCTCATAAATCGCTACCCTTACCAACCTATGCTCGAGTGACCAACTTACAGAATGGCCGCCAAATTGTGGTGAAGATCAATGACCGTGGTCCTTTTGAAAAAAACCGCATCATTGATCTATCTTACGTTGCAGCAAAAAAACTCGACATGCTAAAACACGGCACTGCCATGGTAGAAGTCAAAGCCATTAACCCAGGTGAGAGAGAAGGTACTCCAACTGTCGATCGTCACATTGCACGTCATCCCAATAATCGTCTCTTTGTTCAAGTAGGCGCTTATAGCAGCTTAGCCAATGCAAAATCCATTAACCGTCGTGTGAAATCTGCGGCAACACCCTACCCCATCCATGTCTACCGCAGCTATCAACACGGTGTGCCCGTTTATAAAGTTCAAATTGGCCCCTTGGACAGCGTCGAGACCAGCGATAAAGTTGTCAATCGCCTAGGAAATGAAGGTTTTTCCTCTGCCTGGACGCTCGTACGCTAAGCAGTTAAACTGACCGCATTTCTCAAACAATGGGGTTCAGAATGATGGAAAAGGCATTAAAATGGCTATCTAGCTTCGCATTAGTAACACTGCTAACAACAAGCATCGCGGCTACAGCGACAGCTGGCAAAGAAACGACCACTACCGCCGCAGCAAACACATCCGCTCACTTAGTGATCCCGCTAGGTAAAAACAGCAGCCTAGTACCGCAGCCACCCGCCTTAGATGCCGGTGCTTACGTCATTAGTGATTTCAATACCGGACAAATTCTTGCGGTAAAAAACCCTGACCAACGCATGGCACCAGCCAGTCTCACCAAACTCATGACACTGTACGTTATCTCTAATGCTCTGCAGCATGGACAAATTCATTTAGACGACCAAGTACGTATTAGCAAAAAAGCCTGGAAGATGGGTGGCTCTAAGATGTTTGTGCGCATTGGTACAACCGTGCCCGTAGAAAAATTAGTACAAGGTATCATCGTTGATTCTGGTAACGATGCTTGTGTTGCGATGTCAGAACATGTTGCCGGCTCTGAAGATGCCTTTGTTGATCTCATGAATCAACAAGCTAAAAAACTTGGCATGACTAACTCACATTTTGTCGATTGCACAGGCATGCCGCATGATGGTCATTACAGTACCCCACATGATATGGCGGTACTGGCACGCGAACTTATTAAAGAGTTCCCACAATATTATTCATGGTACAAACAAAAATGGCTTACGTATAACGGTATCAAACAACCTAACCGTAATCGTTTGTTATGGCGTGACCCCAGCGTTGATGGCTTAAAAACAGGGCACACAGAGTCTGCAGGGTACTGCTTGGTCGCTTCTGCACTGCGTGGCAACAACCGCATGATTTCTGTCGTGATGAAAGCACCTAGCGATAATGCACGGGCTCAAGACTCACAACAATTATTAACTTATGGTTTCCGCTTCTTTGACAGCCCAAAAGTCGCTACTGCAAATACCGCATTAGCAACACCTCGTGTTTGGGGCGGCAAAGATAAAACGATTACCGCGGGTATCACGGAAGATGTATTTGTAACAGTCCCCCAAGGACAAGCAGCATCGATACAAAAAAATATTACCATCAGTACACCACTAAAAGCACCTATTGCACGTGGCGACACCATTGGCACAATGACCGTCACCTTGAATGGCCAAACCATCAGCCAACATCCTATCGTTGCTTTGACGGATGATCCGAGTGGTAGTGCTTGGGTACGCATTAAAGATCGCATTGGGCAAAGCTTTCATCGTCTATTCCATAGTAAACCCGCATGACTTATACAGTTTACTTAGACGGTCGCTTTATTCCTGAAGAAAAAGCACGCGTGTCTGCTATGGACCGCGGCTTTTTACTGGGAGATGGCATCTACGAAGTGATGCCCATGTATCATGGTGTCCCCTTTCATTTGGATTATCATTTTGATCGATTATCCCGTTCCTTAGCGGCTGTCAGCATTGAAAACCCCTTAACACGTGATGATTACCGTCATATCTGCGAGTCGCTTTATCATCATCATGACAGCACCCATCAGAGTATTTATTTTCAGATCACACGCGGTGCCTATGAAACACGGACGCACTACTTCCCAGACGAAAAGGCTGATCCAACCCTATTTGCTTTCGCAAAACCTTTAGAGTTACATGGTTTATCGACGCTCAGCAAAGGGTTAGCCGCGGTCACCCATGCTGATTTGCGCTGGCAGCGCTGCGACATTAAAGTCATTAGCTTGCTAGCCAATGTCATGGCGAGAGAGTATTCAAAACAACAGCATGTCGATGAGGCCATTTTATTGCGAGACGGCATAGTCACAGAAGGTTCTCACACCAATGTCTTTGTTGTAAAAAATGATGAAGTGTTTACGCACCCCAGTAATGAGCACATCCTTGGCGGCATCACGCGCCAGGTCACAATACAAATGCTGAAAGACCTAAACATTCCTTGTCATGAAACACTGGTACCTGAAGCTGACTTATTGTCTGCGGATGAAATTTGGTTGACCAGCACCACAAAAATGGTCGCACCCGTATTACAGTTAAATCAACACGCAGTTGGTGATGGTAAACCCGGAGAAATTTGGCAACAAACCGCCTCTGCTTTTATTCGTTACATTGAAGGATATGCGACGCATGACAAGTGATCTCCCTTCAGAGAGTTTACTCAGCTTTCCCTGTAACTTTTCTATCAAAGTATTTGGTAAGGCAGGCGATGCCTTCGAGCTTGCTGCACTAACGGTTATTCGTCAACACGCGCCTGACTTAAAACAAAATGCCATTCAAGTAAAGCCCAGTAAAAAAGGTAATTACACCGCAATGTCCGTTACCTTTGAAGCCACCTCAAAAAAACAGCTCGATGCCCTTTATGGCGCATTAAGTAACGAGCCACTAGTGGTGATGGCGTTGTAACCACAGGGAATATCCAACACTAAAGAAAACGAGCTGCAGAGGAAGCCACTGAAACAGATGATGCTACAGGAAGAAAGCGCCCTAATCTCAAGTAAGCGCTATATTCTTAAGGAGCAGAGATAAGCGCACGTAATTTTTTAGCGTACTGATTCAGTTGTTGATAGAGTTTATTTTTAATGACTGCTCGAACAATGGCTTCATTCACCTTTAAGTAATCATGTACTAAGGTATTTCTAAATCCTATCATTTTTAGAATATTATCGTATTCTTCTTTAGAAAAGTCTTTCTTTTCGTATAGTTCATCAATTGCTTCTCGGCTACGCGTCACACGAATATCATGACATTGTTGCAGCGCATAACGGGATAATCCGATAAATGCTTCTACAGAAATTTGTAGTGCACGCTCTATGCTAAGTAGATCTGCATAAGCAACATCATCAATTTTTTCATAGTAGTTATCTAATAAACGCATCACTTTATCTAATTGCTCAAACAAGGAAGCTTCATAGAGCTCATCACGTGCCATAACGATAATCCTTTTCAATCTTTGAAATTACTGCATTTTCAAATCGCTTAACATGAGGCACATTTTTATCGTACCAAACGTCACCACAAATAATATTATATTGCAATGCGGGTTGCACCAACTCAACATCAACCACAGAGATCTTGTCATAATGTTTTAACTGTTTCTGTAACATAGCCTCTAATGCCTGAGGGCGCGCATGAGCCTCCAGCACATCATTGAGATAGGTTTGAAATAGCACCCCAATATCCCAGTCGCTGTCTTCTCTTGCAATGCCTTTCGCCCTAGATCCATAGAGGTAAATAGCATCCACAGCGGAATGCTGGTGAATCAATGCAATCATTTTTGGGGCTAAATCATTATTGCTCATAAAACATTCTCTTTTATCTCCTTTCAGTATGTGTAAACCTAATGAAAATTGCAAATAATCACTTATTATTGGCTAATGATATGCGATATTCTCTTTCTGCACGATCCTGCACGATCCTGCACGATCCTGCACGATTCCTAATGAGACAATCTCCAGCGTGTATTCCGAGCTTTACCAACTTGCTCCACTAAACCTAATTTTTGAAGCTGTGACAAATCAGCCTTAACCGTTCTTAAGCTTGGCGGTGTTGCTATTTTTAACAAAACATCATGCACACTAAGTGGCTCCGCTGCTGCACGCAGTATCTCCAAAATTTCCTGTCCTCTCAATCCAACACTTTCCTGTCTCGAAGAAACATGATGTCCTATTGGCATCTTGAATCGAAGGAGCACAGAAACACCCCCTGTATTCTCTTCAAAAATTGGTTCCGGAATATGCTCCTGATGACATAAGTCAACCATTTTATTCGTACCTGTCCCCCAGGTTTCAATAAGATCTCGGATATAAAAAATATTTGCAATCAATTTATTTCTCAACACTGAGCTATGTTTACTTTTCAATGCGCTTAATGTCAGTTCTTTAGGTAAAGCACCATAACTCCAAATCTCTAGGCGGTCATCAAAAATAGCTAACGATATTGATGCCCCGGTATGTGCATAATCGCGATGGATTAAAGCATTAATCAACGCTTCTCGTACAGCAAGCACTGGCAAGATTGGTTTATTAATACGTTCAAATTGATCTTTTTTAAAGAAACTAGCAATAGGAAGATGTCTTGCCAAAAATGCATCCACCTCCTCCAGCAATCTAAAGGTGTTCCCCTGGGCATGGCGACTATCAATAAAATCACCTAGTTTATCAGTGCCTCTAAAACGTGCCATTTTTATTTCACACTGACTAAAGACAGCATGCTCTTTTCCAAACAACACTAGCGCCGCTCGCGTTAACACCCCATCTTTCAGCAAATCTAAGCGTTCTAGCATTTCTGATACACTAACTTTTAGAGCAGAAATAGGCACTCGCCGCATTTTTTCGCCAATCGATATTGTTCTATGAATTTCTTCATGATCAAGATCATTAATGCCATACTCATTTAGTAATGTCGATTCCCAAGTATAATTCAGTTGACCTCGCGCTATTAACAACTGTTCATAACGATGTTGAGGCATACGGATCGTGCTATCAAGCTCTCTATAATAAGCTCGACCATCATATGTGTACGGGGCATGTGCTCCTACTGAAACAGAAAAAACAATCACTTTTTTAATTTTGTGAATAGAGACATAAGCAATATCCACTTGAGCTGGAGGCTCAATCTTTGCGAGTTCGCTTGTTATTTTTTGACGCGTGTTCTCGGTAACCTCTTGTCCCACAATACCACCGCTGTCCAATACCCCCACCAGCACAGTACCACCTTTGTGATTAGCTAATGCAGACATCGTTTGAAAAACAGCTTTTAACAGTCCCGTCGATTTTTTAAATTCAAGTGTCTCTGACTCACCTTTAGATACTAACACCTTTAATTCTTCTAAATTCATGTAACCTCCTTGTTATTAGAACGCAATACTTATACTTTGAATCGGCTATTCTACGCCGGAAAGAATGATTGTAAACAAGTAAAGATGTTTTTTTCACTAAGATAATGCTAGGATAGATCACATGCACAATGACACATTCACACTTCGCGAATTTGATACGCTGCAAGCATACACGCCTATTTGGGAAGCCATGCGTGACTTCACGATCAAGCGCACACCCGACACCCCAGATGAAATTTGGTTGATGCAACACACGCCCGTATTCACGCAAGGACAAGCCGGCAAGCCCGAACATATTTTAAAAAGCAGCGATATTCCTGTGGTACCAATCGACCGCGGCGGGCAAGTGACCTATCACGGTCCAGGACAATTAATGGTGTACACCTTATTAGATTTGCGACGACGCAAATTAGCGGTGCGCTGTTTGGTACGCAACTTAGAACGCTTAATCACTGATGTGATGGCAGACTTTGGCATCAAGGCTGCAGGAAAAATGGAAGCCCCAGGCGTCTATGTGGGGGATGCCAAACTCGCCTCCATCGGCTTACGCGTGAAGCGCGGTTGCAGTTATCACGGCCTCGCACTCAACGTCGACATGGATTTAAGCCCCTTTCAGCAAATCAATCCTTGCGGTTTTGAGGGCTTGCCCATGACGCAAGTGAGTGAGCTGGTCCCGGGTATTCGCTTTGCGGAACTCCAAGCCAAGCTCACAGAACACTGTCAATTGATATTCTAGACATCATCCCCTCCATAATTTTCACATCAACAAGCTTATATTCGCTCCATTTCACGCTTTTTCTGATATAGTGCTGCCATTAATAAGAACAATAAGGAATCATGGCATGCCATTTGATAGCACTAATAAAACCCCCGTCTTCTTCGACACCAATATCTGGAGCCGCGCAGCAGCAGGT
>BQJM01000037.1 GCA_021604705.1 marine bacterium B5-7
AGCATCACTTCATCTGCATCGATAACTTGTAATGCACCAACCACCGCACCGTTGCGCTCAGTGATTTGAATTGAAATCACACCTTGTCCGCCACGGCCCGTCGTACGGTATTCGGTAATCGCTGTTCGTTTACCATAACCATGTTCCGTTGCGGTAAGAATCGCCGCATCCGCTTTACGCACAACGACCAAAGAAATCACATGTTGATCGTCACCTAACTTAATACCACGCACACCGCGCGCTGTACGACCCATCGGACGTACTTGATCTTCTTTGAAACGAATCACTTTACCCACGTTGTTAAACAACATGATGTCACGTTCGCCGTTGCAAATATCTGCGCCGATTAATGCATCGCCGTCATCTAATTTCAATGCAATAATCCCGCTAGATCGAGGACGTGAGAAATCAGAGAGTGGTACTTTTTTCACGTTACCAAAGCGCGTTGCCATGAAGACATATTTGTCATCGACAAATTCTTCAATCGGTAAAATCGCGGTAATACGCTCGTCCTCTGACAGCGGTAGCAAGTTCACAATAGGCTTGCCGCGTGCAGCACGCGTCGCTTCAGGAAGTTGATATGTCTTCAGCCAATACACTTTACCTTCGCTTGAGAAACACAAGATAGTATCGTGTGTATTTGCCACAATGAGTTGATCTACAAAGTCTTCATCTTTCACTTTTGTTGCCGCCTTTCCTTTTCCGCCGCGACGCTGAGCCTGATACATACTGAGTGATTGATACTTCACGTACCCAGCATGTGACAAGGTCACCACCACGTCTTCTTCAGTAATTAAATCTTCCATTGACAAATCAACCTGCGCATCGAGAATCTCTGTGCGGCGTTCGTCACCAAAGTCTTGTTTAACCTCAAGCAATTCTTCACGAATTACTTGCGATAAACGGTCAGGGTTGGACAAGATGTCCAACAAATCTTTAATCACAAGGATCAAGGATTTGTATTCATCAAGAATTTTTTCTTGTTCTAATCCTGTTAAACGGTGTAAGCGCAAATCCAAAATCGCTTGCGCTTGTACTGGAGATAATTGATAACCTGCGTCAAAATTACCATACTGTGCGTCCAGCCCATCAGGGCGACATAAATCAGAATCAGCGCCTGCCAATAAGGATGAAACCAAGCCCAGCTGCCAATGTTGTGCTAATAATTTTGCTTTTGCTTCCGCAGGATTGGGGGCTGCTTTAATTAACGCAATCACGTCATCGATATTCGCCAGCGCAATGCCTAGCCCTTCTAATATATGGGCACGATCGCGTGCTTTGCGTAATTCAAAGACCGTGCGGCGCGTAACCACTTCACGGCGATGCCGCAAAAACGCACTCAAGATTTCTTGTAAATTCATTAATTTAGGCTGACCTTCCGTCAAGGCAACCATATTGATACCAAACACCGTTTGCATTTGCGTTTGTGCAAATAAATTATTTAATACGATCTCAGGCACTTCACCGCGGCTTAATTCGATCACCATGCGCATGCCGTCTTTATCAGATTCGTCACGCAGTCCACTCACACCCGTCAGCTTTTTATCTTTTACTAACTCAGCAATTTTTTCCAGCAAACGTGCTTTGTTCACTTGGTATGGGAGTTCCGTTACGATGATCGATTGACGATTATTTTTTTCTTTTGTTTCAAAGTTCGTCTTGGCACGCACATAAATACGTCCACGCCCGGTACGATAAGCGCGCACAATCCCTGCGCGGCCATAAATAAAACCACCGGTTGGAAAATCTGGGCCCGGCAAAAACGTCATGAGTTCGTCCGGTGTTAATGCTGCATTGTCCAGCAACGCAATCGTCGCATCGATGGTTTCAGATAAATTGTGAGGCGGAATATTCGTCGCCATCCCGACCGCAATACCCGCTGAGCCATTCACTAATAAATTAGGGGTACGCGAAGGCAATACGATAGGCGCCATTTCGCTGCCGTCATAGTTTGGCGCGAAATCAACGGTTTGTTTTTCAAGATCGGTCAGTAATGCATGCGCCATGCGAGACATACGTACTTCGGTATACCGCATCGCCGCAGCCGCATCACCATCCACCGAACCAAAGTTACCCTGGCCATCAACAAGCATATAACGCAACGAAAATGGCTGCGCCATACGAACAATCGTATCGTAAACAGCCGTATCGCCGTGCGGGTGATATTTACCAATCACGTCACCGACCACACGTGCAGATTTTTTGTAGGGTTTATTCCAATCGTTGTTTAGTTCATGCATCGCATACAAGACGCGTCTATGCACAGGCTTTAAACCATCGCGCACATCGGGTAACGCCCGTCCAACGATCACACTCATGGCGTAATCAAGATAAGACTGTTTTAACTCGTCTTCGATGTTAACGGAAAGAATTTCTTGGGTGTCGTCAGTCATACGTTGCGTGCATCCTGATGCTTGTTTTTAACTCAAAATTAGCCCAGCATTCTAGCATAAGAAAAGCTAAAAGTCGTTAAACACTTTAGCGCAAAACTTGTAAATTATTTATGCGTACGAAGCGTCACCTTGTCTGCGTCTTTTTTGTACGGAGTAACATTAGCTTGCATATATTCATCGACCCGCTTATCTAACAAACGTTGCCACACTCCTGCTTCTTTCAGCATGTTGACATAATCCTCAAAAACGTCTTCTAAAGTTTTCTCTGGTGCATCCTTTTTCCTTTATAGCTTCTATCATTCCTAATGGGACTAGCTCAAGGGGCGGGCTTATACGATTCCACATCTTCTAGAAGAACTATCCCAACATATTCATCAATAATTTTCTGCCAAAAAATAATCTCCTTCGAATGTAACGATGCAATTTCTGGGTATGTAACGTCATATTCTGTCCCCTTTGGCATTCTTTATGCGGCAAAATATAACACAGAAATTAGCCTAAAACCCATCCCAATATGCTCGCTAGTATGCAATTTTGTCAGTTTCCTGCTAAAGTGGCGCTGTATTAAATCAACCGGATCCAACATGGCGCGTAAACACATTAACTGGACAAATACCCTCTTTCTTACTATCACTCCCCTGGTTGCCCTCATCGGTACGACTTATCTCGTCGCAACCCATCAATTGCATTGGCAAACTTGGGTATTAGCAGGTATTTTTACCCTTTTAACTGGTTTAGCCGTCACAGGCGGTTATCACCGTTTATTCTCGCACCGCACTTACAAAGCGCACGCTTTTGTGAAATTCTTATTTTTGTTTTTTGGTGCTGGCGCCTTTGAAGGTAGCGCCATTGAATGGTCTACCGATCATCGTAACCATCATTTATATGTGGATACAGAACAAGACCCTTACAATATTAATGAAGGCTTTTTTCACGCACACATTGGCTGGTTAATTCATCTTGATCTCTCAAAACGCGATTTCAGCAACGTAGAAGACTTACAAGCCGATCCTATGGTTGCTTGGCAGCATAAGCACTTTGTCGTACTAGGTTTTTTTGTAGGTTTCATCCTGCCCATGTTAATTGCGATGTCTTGGGGCGATGCATTAGGTGGGTTTATTCTTGCTGGTGCCCTGCGCATGACCTTTAATCATCACATGACTTTCTGTATTAATTCTGTCTGCCATATGTTTGGATCACGCACCTACACCGAAAAACAAACCGCACGAGATAATTGGTTTACTGCGTTATTTACTTATGGTGAAGGTATGCATAATTTTCACCATCAATTTCCGTTAGATTATCGTAATGGGATCCGCGCTTACCATTTTGATCCCACCAAATGGTTAATTTGGACTTTCAATAAACTCGGATTAGCAACAGACTTAAGACGTATCACAGAACAACGCATCATGCGATTTAAGCTACAAGCTGATGCCGACCGTTTACTACGTGAAAATGACAAAGCGCCTCTCGCTGAAAAGCTACAACAACTGGTTGAGCCCTTGCGTGAACGCATTATGGATACGCTTGCTCACATTGAAAAACTTGAGGCTGACCGTTCTGCCTTTCGTGACACAGGGACCACGAGTCACCCCCATAAAAACCACGCCTACCGTTCACATTTGCGTGCTTATGGTGTTCATCTCAAAGCCGCTCGCCGTGAATTAAACATGCATTTAGCAGAATGGGCAGCGTTGCTGCGGGGTACGATGTTGGTAGGTTAAGTCAGTGCAGCAGCACATCCACTTTATCACGATAAACAGATTTTCTGTGTCCAACACGTAGCACTAAAATGGTTAATGCGTCGTCTTCGATATGACATATGATTCGGATATCTGCCACGCGGTATCGCCATAACTGTCCATTACTATATTTAAGCGCTTTACCAAAGTCACGAGGATTAACCGCGGCTTCTACTCGTTCACGCAGATATTTAGTCACAGCTTTCTTTAGCGATTTATCTAATTTTTTCAGTTGCTTACATGCTTCCTCTGACCAGTTAATCTGCCAAGTCATTATCGTCTTCTATCTCCTGTTGTGTGTACACACGTGACTTCCCAGTTTTTACTCGCTCAAGAGATTGCATGGCAAGATAATAATCTTCCAGCTCTTCTAATTTTTCCTCTAATGCTTCTCTCACGTAATAACTCTTAGTTCGGCCAGTTTGTTCAGCTAAAGTCCCCAGGCGTGCGGCAAGTGCTTCCGGAATTCGAATATTTAAGCTAGTCATCTCTATTTCTCCTTAGGAGTCACCAAGCAATATTGCTTTACATGTATTGCAGTGTAAAACAAGTAAAGCGGCAGATCAACTGAAAACAGATAAAAGAATCTAAAAGTGATATTTTTATCCCACCAATAAAAAGGCCATGCGGGTCACATGGCCTTTTACTTTTGTTTCACCCCTATTTTTTTCGAATTCCTGCACGTTTTCACGTTATTGTTTTTATGTAACTGTTGCAAAAAATGCAACGGTTTGAATAAGGTTCAGTTATCCGAAAATTCCGGATAACTGAAAAGTGAACAGCTGGTTGATTAGAGATTGCTACATCGTTTGTAACAAGATCCATCGCACCTATTGCATCAACTGCTGTTTCTTATTTTTTCGGTGCTTGAGTCGTAAACTTAGGCGGTTACGTGGTCTCGCCATCGGGCTGAAGGCTGGGGCGCCACACAGTGTAGACATCATGCGATCACTGTCTTCGCCGTATACGTATTCGTGAAACGTCGGCTCTAAAAAACTAAGCTGTGCGATATGCGCCATGCTTGCTTGTGCCAATGTACCTTTCATTTCTTGATTAAATGTTCTCATATGATTTTCTCCTTAGTGCGCAATGCGCAATAGTCCTATATAAAGCCCCTGCACCCGTATACTGTCAGCAGGATATTCCATCGCTTGCATCAACGGGTTTGAAGGCACTAACAATACTGATTGTTTTTTGGGTTGACGGATAACACGTTTTAATGTGGCTTCCGAACCATCCACCAACACCACTGCTATTTGCCCATCGCGGGCCGTATCACTACGCTGACAAACCACCAAATCGAGATCACAAATATTATCCCCAATCATGGAATCACCTTTAACTTCCAAGAGGTAGCGATTTGGTCCTAGAAACAATTGCCGGATGTCCACCTGTTCCGGTTGTGAGATTGCTTCTATGGGTTGCCCTGCTGCAATACGACCGACGAGCGGCAAAGTACTCATTTCATCTTCATCATTACACGCATCAACTAATACAATATTACGTTGACGATTCGGTACCAGGCGGATAAGCCCCTCCCTGGCAATAGCCTGTATGTTGCGATGAATAGCACTCACCGCTTTGAGCCCTAATCCATTGGCAATCTCAGCAATCGTCGGCGCAATCCCGTGCTGAAGCATGTATTCTTTAATGAATTGGTAGGTTTTTAATTGACTGTTAGTTAGCATTTCATTTTCCCTGTTTGTTCCCGCTTAAGAACATGATAGGGAACAAGAAGGGAAAATGCAAGGGCTGCGCCAATATTTTATAGCACTGTAAGCTTTTGATTTTTAAGCAATTTTTCAATTAGCACAAAAAAAGCCCGTTATAAAGGATGATTAAGCACATCATTGATATATTCAGCTTCAGTCATAAGCATCAATAGACGATCCACACCCAGGGCAACACCACAGCAGTCCGGCAAGCCCTTTTCTAAAGCAAGCAAGAACGCCTCATCCAAAGGCACAAGCGGCAAGCCCTGCTCAAACCGCCGTTGGTTTTCATTTTCAAAACGCTGCCGTTGTTCGACTGCATCTTGCAACTCATGAAAACCATTCGCAATCTCCACACCACGCACATACAGTTCAAAACGCAATGCCAATGCAGGATTGTTTGGATCAAGTTTCGCTAATGCGGCTTGCGCAGCGGGATAGCGATGAATAAACACTAAGTCATGTGCAGCCAATTGTGGTTCGATGACATGCGTAAATAACAAATCCAACCACGCATTTTTATCGTCGCCTAGATCAATATCTAGCTGATGCTGTAACGCAATTTCTTTTAACTTATCGCAAGATACTATATGAGGGTTTAAATTAAGGTATTGTTCAAACACGCCTTGATAGCTTAAGGTCACTGCCGCTTGACTCGGCAATACAGTTTGTACGAGGGACTCAACTTCTTGCATCAGTTGCGGCAAAGAAAACCCAACACGATACCATTCCAACATCGTAAACTCAGGTTGATGAAAGCGCCCTACTTCTTCATGACGAAACGCTTTGCAAATCTGATAAATCGACCCACTACCGTCGACTAGCAAACGTTTCATCGAAAACTCCGGCGAAGTTTGCAAATAAAGTGTGTTACCCAGCCAGTCTGTCTGAAAAGAGTGAACATGCGGATCAGGAATGCTCGCCAGCGCCAATAAGGGGGTATCCACTTCTAACACGCTTCGCTCCGCAAAGAATTGGCGGATGGTAGCAAACAGTTGCGCACGTATTTGAAGGATGGGCATGGGAAATAGGTTCCTGGTTTGAGTACAATGCGTCTAAATAATATGATTCGCCTAAAAGCGCGTTGCAGACGAAATTTGAGTTATCGCAATCGTATATTAGAGCATGAGGGAAAGGTTAATGCTAGATAATACAAATAATGATGCACTTATTCAAACAAGCAATTTGGAATAATTAAAGGCACTAGAAGAGAATGAATTTGAATTAGGCGAAGATGCGCTTCGCCCCCAAAAGGATGCTTAAAGCGTCATACTCCGAGAAATAAGGTGATTTTGAAATAGGTGAACCACTCAATCAAATGGCGTGCAAAAAACGTCTCCGCGCCAAAGGACTGGTTAAACACCTACGACAATGCCGAATATCATCTGATTAACCAAGATAACTACTTAGATTTTATCTTATAGTGTTCTTAAGCCCTAGACACATACTCTTTCGTACGCGTATCAATTTTTAAGACATCGTCAATATTAATAAACAAAGGCACGCGCACAACGGCGCCTGTTTCTAGTGTTGCGGCTTTGTTACCACCACCAGAGGTATCACCGCGTAAGCCGGGATCCGTTTCTGTGACTTTCAACTCAACAAAATTAGGTGACTCAATACTTAAGGGTTCGTTATTCCAAAGTGTCACCAAACATTCATCTTGTTCTTTAATCCATAACTTAGCTTCAGCCATTGCAGCTTCACCCGCCATGTATTGCTCAAAGGTGTCTTTCACCATAAAGTGCCAGTATTCGCCGTCGTTATACAAATATTGCATATCACGCTCAACCACATCGGCTGCATCTACCGTTTCACCAGACTTAAACGTTTTCTCGTTTGTGCGACCCGTTTTTAAGTTACGTAATTTAACCCGACTAAATGCTTGACCCTTGCCCGGCTTCACAAATTCATTGTGCGTAATTGTGTGCGGCGCATTATCCAACATAATTTTAAGGCCAGATTTGAATTCATTGGTGCTATAGGTGCTCATTAACGGTATACTCCGGATCATCATGAATAAGGTCTGCACTATACCAACACTGCCCACATGGCAGCAAGCCCTCAAAGCGGTGATTACCGATCCTGCGGAATTACTTACCCTATTACAGCTAGATAAGGCATTATTACCTGCTGCACACGCCGCCGCGAAGCAATTTCCCTTGCGTGTCCCTCGTGCATTTGTTGCACTGATGGAAAAAAACAACATCAACGACCCCCTTCTCCAACAGATTTTACCGATTGGCGCAGAAAATAAAATAACCCCAAACTTTAGCACCGATCCATTACAAGAAGCCGATGCAAACCCTATTCCCGGTTTACTGCATAAATACCAAAGCCGCGTCTTACTCACCGTCACCGGCAGTTGTCCGGTGAATTGCCGTTATTGTTTCCGCCGTCATTTTTCCTACGCGGATAACAATCCCAGCATGCGCGACTGGCAACAAGCACTTGATTATATTCAAGCAGATCCCCGCATCAACGAAGTCATTTTTAGTGGTGGCGAACCTTTACTAGCGCCCGATAAAACGCTGGCTTTTTTACACGAAGCCATAGCCGACATTCCTCATGTCACACGCTTACGCATTCATACGCGCATGCCCGTGATGATCCCGCAACGTTTGGATAAACATTTCCAACAATGGTTTTTTTCATCACGCTTGAAAAAAATTATGGTTTTGCATTGCAATCATCCGCGAGAAATCACAAAAAACTTAGCGGATGCATTGAAGCCATTACAACAGAATGGAGTCACCCTATTAAATCAATCGGTATTATTAAAGGGCGTGAATGATCATGCAGACACGCTTGCTGCGTTAAGCGAACAATTATTTTCTGTCGGTGTGATGCCGTATTACTTGCACGTACTCGATAAAGTGCAGGGAACCGCACATTTTGATCTGTCATCAGAAAGCATTAAAAAGATTTATCATCAGCTCCAGGTGAAACTACCTGGATTTCTACTCCCTAAATTGGTACGAGAAGAACCCGGAAAACACTACAAAAGCTTATTTTCCTAAGCAACGCTCAACCGCTACGTCGGCACAAGCCAGGTAGCAGTCATTCTTGGTGAGTTGGTAGTAGCATCCGATGGGCCAGCAGCTTCCTCAGAAAGCACCTGCTCAAACCATAAGCCCGCGGGTCTAAAGAAGCATAAACGCCCATCGCTCACTTCTTCATCTGAGCCTGCTGAGTCGACACATGTAAAATTTTCTTTTGCTAGGGTATACAACGCTGGCATCTCACTGCCAAGCGAAGCCTGCGACTCATCCTTAAATAAGCATAACCACCCCCAATAAAACAACAACATTTTCTGTGCATCTGACGAAAACTGAGATTCTTTTTCTTTGTTAAAATAACCCGATACGCCGGTTAAAAACATTAATTTCGCATGATATTGATGATACTCAGCCTTAGCCTTATCGGTCTTCGCATCCGTTTCACACATAGATTTTTTCACAAGCAACTCATGAAGCTTAGCCACTTTATCTTTAAAAGAGGGATTATTTTCTGTTCTATTAGGCTGCGGTAAGGCAATAAGAGATAAAATATGCTTGCCAAGCATTCCATAATACATCTGCAATGTGGGGTCTTTAAAAAATTCTAAAGATGGTGTGTGATCAGCAATAAATGCGGCATGAAAAACCAGTCCTATTGCTGGTAGACAATCAGGTGGTAAATTCTTTTTAGCAGTAAGGCGTTGCGCAAGTTGCTCGAAGTAAGTCGGCGCATCCAGCTGCAGCTGCACTGACGCAGTATTCGTGATTAGCCGAATCAGGCCTTGCCGCCTCAGCATAGCTGCCTCCACAGCGTTTTGCCACAGGGAAAAATTTTCACAATAATTTGTATTTTCCGGTACAGAAGCCTTCTCATACAAAACTTGAATATTAGCGCAGTCTGAGAAGGTGTGATCAAACAAAAGCGCATCTACTATCATCAGATACAGTGTGTAAAGGATAGTGAGATGTGTAGCAGCATGTATCATTTCAGATACAGACATCTTCCTTAGTGCAGGATTCATTGGGGAAGGAATGCTATTTGACCCGATAGCATCGATAAGCATTGAAATATTCGTCCTCTTTTCAATCTCAGGCTGATATGCCTCCAACGTTGTAACCAGCTTAGCGCCTTCCTCGCGGATATCTTGCTCGTCATGTTGTTGCAAAAGCTTTATCAGAGCCAAAGAGACTGCCTGAACAACGCCATAGTCCCTACGTCCTGGCACGTAAAGGATCACACTATCCCCAGGCGATACAAAATCTCGAGTCCGAGAATCAGCAGGCAGTATATGAGTACGCAGAGGGGTACCCTGAGTAATACAAGTCAACAAGGCAGTCAGCACTGCTGCGTGTACCGAGCCAAAAAAAACTGGCGACATTGGGGTAGCATTAGTCGTTAATTCTGCCTGATGACGCTCAGAAAGCCAGGCAGTAAAACGATCGAGATTAGTGCGTATCTTATCTTGCCTAGTAAAATCAACCAACAGTGTACCGTCAGTAAATGTCAGCATTTTAGTCCTCATTTTTTAATAATATAATCCAGACCTTATCCTTACCTCGCTAATTCTGTCAAGGCTTGCTCCCCATAAGAGAGCCTGTTACAGTTCTTACTATGTTTTTCAAACCAAAACCAGGAGCCGCTATGACTACCGCTGTTTCCCCTCTCGCTGACCAAGATTTTGAAGCCCAGGTTATTCAATCTGACACACCGGTACTCGTCGATTTCTGGGCAGAATGGTGTGGCCCTTGCAAGATGATTGGTCCTATCCTCGAGGACATTGCGACGCAATACGCAGGTCGCTTAAAAGTGATGAAGGTCAATGTCGATGAAAACCGCGATAGCGCCGCTAAATATGGCATCCGTGGCATCCCAGCTTTATTACTGTTCAAAGGCGGCGAAATGATTGCCAATAAGGTCGGCGCACTTTCCAAGTCACAATTAATCGCCTTTCTAGATAGCGAACTGTAAAAAACACTTGCATCCCCACCCGAGATTAGCTATGCTGGCTTTGTGTCCTGTAGCGCAAAGCTAGCTTACTCGGACACACAAATACCCAATTAACCTGAAAATGCACGTTTTTAGCTTAATGGTACACCAACAAAATGGGCTTAGCTGAACGCCCAGCAAGGTGTTAGATTTGGATGTTGTTTTCTGAGAAAAACACAAAGAATAGTTGTCCTATTTCGCGTGCTTTTTTCAGGAAAAACATCCAAACATGACAGCTTGATGGGATGTTCAGCCGTGCGTTTTCAGGTTAATTGGGTATCCACCCTTGATGAGACCAAAAGCTGTTCCGGGATCCCTATGTGTCCACCGCTGTTTTTGTTTTCCCTTGGTTTAACTTTAGCAAAAGAGAAGATACCCTTATGGCCGAGAACGTGACCAACATTGACTTAACGATACTAAAACAAAAAACCCCCGCTGAACTCATCGAAATGGCAAAAGCCGACAAAATCGAAATCAACCGCTCTCGCAAACAAGATTTAATTGTTGCGTTGGTAAAGGCGCACTCGCGTGATGGTGGTGAAATCAAAGGCGACGGTGTATTAGAAATACTTCCCGACGGTTATGGTTTTTTACGTACAGCGAATGCATCTTTCCAAGCAGGACCTGATGACATCTATATTTCACCCAGCCAAATTCGTCGTTTCGGTTTACGTACCGGTGATACCGTAGCAGGTTTAGTCCGTCCCCCTAAAGACAACGAACGTTATTTTGCGCTACTCAAAGTGAGTGAAATTAACTTTGAACCGCCAGAAAACAGCAAAAACAAAATCCCATTCGAAAACTTAACCCCTTTATTTCCTGACGAACGTTTACGTTTAGAACGCGGCAACGGTAGTACTGAAGATATTACAGCGCGCGTTATTGATTTAACGGCGCCAATTGGTAAAGGTCAGCGGGGATTAATTGTCGCGCAACCGAAAGCGGGTAAAACAATGATGTTACAAAACATCGCACACTCAATTACCGCAAATAACCCAGATTGTTATCTCATCGTATTATTAATCGATGAGCGTCCTGAGGAAGTCACCGAAATGACACGTTCGGTAAAAGGTGAAGTGGTTGCTTCTACTTTTGATGAACCCGCAACACGCCACGTACAAGTGGCTGAGATGGTGATTGAAAAAGCGAAACGTTTGGTCGAACACAAACGCGATGTCGTCATTTTATTAGATTCCATTACCCGTTTAGCGCGGGCTTATAACACCGTGATCCCTTCTTCCGGTAAAGTGTTAACCGGTGGTGTGGATGCCAATGCCTTACAAAAACCGAAGCGTTTCTTTGGTGCGGCACGTAACATTGAAGATGGCGGTAGCTTAACCATTGTTGCAACAGCCTTAGTCGAAACCGGCTCAAGAATGGATGAAGTGATTTTCGAAGAATTCAAAGGAACCGGTAACCAAGAAATCCATTTGGATCGTCGTATTGCAGAAAAACGTGTTTACCCCGCTGTTAACATCAACAAATCAGGTACGCGTCGTGAAGAATTAATTACCTCATCGGCTGAACTCCAAAAAATGTGGATTTTACGTAAGATTCTACATCAAATGGATGAAGTCGCAGCCGCAGAATTCTTGATTGATCGCTTAAAGAAAAGTAAAACAAATGACGAATTCTTCGATGCCATGAAGAAGTAAACATGACGACCACGGCCAAACAACAAGTCGCTAAAGCAGCACTTGCCTACCTACCCGAGGATGGCATCCTCGGTGTTGGTACGGGGTCGACGGTCAATGCTTTTATCGATTTATTGGCACCACATAAGTCCCGTATAGAGGCTGCCGTTGCCAGCTCAGAAGACACCGCTAAGCGTTTAAAAGCCATTGGGATCCCTGTCATCGATTTAAACGTCGCTGTTGAAGTGCCCGTTTACATTGACGGTGCCGATGAAGTGAATCCCTTAAAACAATTGATTAAAGGCGGTGGCGGCGCCCTCACCCGCGAAAAAATCCTTGCAGCTTGCGCCAAACAATTTGTGTGTATTGTGGATGCATCAAAACAAGTTGAACGTTTGGGCGCATTTCCATTACCGATCGAAGTCATTCCCATGGCGCGCAGCTATGTCGCCCGTGAAATCGTGAAGCTAGGCGGCGATCCCTGTTACCGCGAAGGCTTTACGACCGACAATGGCAATATCATCCTCGACCTCCACGGTTTAAGCATAAACGAACCTATCGCTTTAGAAGAAGCCCTCAATCAAATCACAGGTATCGTCACCTGCGGACTCTTTGCTAAACGCGGTGCGGATGTGGTTTTAAGCAGCAATTAATCTCAGTTATATTTTTTTCATCAAAACAGTCTATTAAAACGCTTGCAAATAGCGGACAACCTGTACTATAATTCACCAACACTACCCCCCCAATGATAAGAAGAATACATTATGATCATCACCCAAGATCAGTATACGAACCTCATTCGCTGTTGCATCCTAAGTTGCGAGTACGATACCCAGCGTGCCTATCAACATTTACACCGACTGTTAAAAGCCCTCATACATGAAGACGCGCGAGCAGCAGCAATCACTGCGCTGATTCGTCAAATCTCAAAAAAAGAGAACGCTGAAGAGGCAGCCTCAACCGAAGCGACACTCACAGAATTTGCAGAGATGGTACTTGAAAAAGCTGACCAAACGCATAACCGCAAGCAACTTCATGCGTACCACCAAAATTTATTACGGGATATCAACGCGCAATATGATGATTTATCTCATCAAACAAATCCCATGCATGAACAGTGGCTTAACGACTATCAACAAGATGACGGACACACTTTTCCAGAATATATGCACCGATTACC
>BQJM01000038.1 GCA_021604705.1 marine bacterium B5-7
CCAGGGTGAAGAACAGAACGTGAGAGTGTTATGGCAAATGTGCTTATTGGTCGAGAAGCTGAACTTGAGATATTAGAGGAATTTTTAGCGACAGATTCTCCAGAATTTCTCGCTATTTACGGTAGGCGCAGAGTAGGAAAAACGTTCTTAATAAGACACTTTTTTAGCGAGCAGGACGTTATATTTTTTGACGTGACTGGTGCAAAAGATGCCTCGCTAAAAGAGCAAATAAAACATTTCACACAGCAACTCGGGAAAGTATTTTACAACTATAAGCGTGCACGCCTAATACCGGGGAAAAACTGGGATGAAACGTTTGAATTATTAACCGAGGCACTTGAAGATGCTAAAGGTAACAAAAAAATAGTTTTATTTTTTGATGAGTTTCCTTGGATGGCAACAAAGAATTCAAAGTTGTTGCAACATCTTGATTATTACTGGAACCAGCACTGGTCAAAAAACAACAAAGTAAAGCTTATTATTTGCGGCTCTTCTGCATCATGGATAATAGAAAAAATTGTTAATAATAAAGGTGGACTACATAATCGATTAACAAGAAATATTTACCTGGAGCCTTTTAATCTTTATCAAACAAAAGGGTTTTTGAAAAATCTATCGGTTAATTTAACAAATCAACAAATACTGCAACTATTTATGGTGATGGGTGGCATACCATTTTATCTACTGAAGATAGGAAAGAATTTGTCAGCAACCCAAAATATTGAAAAACTCGCTTTCAAGCAAAAAAGCTTTTTGTTAACTGAATTTGATAATTTATATGCGTCATTATTTAAGAACTCTGATGTGTTTGTCCAGATAGTTAGAGAAATAGCATCTTGTCGTTATGGCATTGGGCAAGAAACTTTATTGAAAAAAACAGGAAAAACATTACAGGGAAAAGGAGGTATTGAGAAGTTAAAAGCACTACAAGATACTAACTTCATTATGAGTTTTAAGCCACTTTTTCATAAAACGAGAGGTATTTACTATCGAGTGATTGATGAATATTCCTTATTCTACTTCTATTGGATTGAGCCTGTAAAAGATAGCCTGCTTAAGAAAAATTTGATCTCTGGCTATTGGGACAAGTTAAAAGTAAAACCAGCTTGGAACACGTGGGCTGGGCTTGCTTTTGAGTCCGTTTGTTATGAGCATTTACCGCAAATTACTAAAACACTTGATTTAAGTCCAACGGCAATTCCCAGTACATGGCGATATTCACCAAAGAAAGGAAGTAATGAGCAAGGTGCCCAAATTGATTTGTTATTTGATCGAGATGATGACTCGATTACAATTTGCGAAATCAAATATAGTCATAAGCCTTTTATAATTACGAAAGAATATGCTGAGAAATTAAAACAAAAGTTAACAATATTCAAAAAAATAACTCGCACCAATAAGCAGTTATTCATTGCATTGATTTCGGCGAATGGCATTAAGAAAAATAAATATTCAGAGGAATTGTTAAGTGGAGTAGTTACACTTGAGGATCTATTTAAAGACGTCTCATAGCTCAAATCGATTCTATTTTTAGCCAACCGGGCTTGAAGAATATTGGGGGCTTCAGCTTCGCACTAAAATTACAATCAGGTATAGCTCAGAATTCACAGGCTCATCTTCTAGTGTTTGCACCAGTGTCGCTAATGTGTCGGTTGAGCGCTGTCTTTTCATCATTATCCTTCATTATTGTGTGACCATACAGCGTTGCCGGCATTCTATATTCATGGTTAAAGAATGCAATCGTGGGTCCAGATCAAGACACATCGTGGAAAATTTGTGCTACAATTCGCGACCTATTTCGGAGAGTGATAATGGTAGAAGCTTTAATTGAGATTCAGGGTGTCTCGAAGTCTTTCAAGGATCAAGAAGTACTCCACAACATCCATCTCACCGTACAACGTGGTGAATTTTTGACCTTACTGGGTCCCTCTGGCTGTGGCAAGACCACATTATTGCGTCTAATTTCTGGCTTTGAGCAAGCGGATATCGGCACCATTACCATTAATCATCGTAATGTCACCGGTCTCTCGGCCAATCAACGTCACGTGAATACGGTCTTTCAAAGCTATGCCCTATTTCCGCATATGTCTGTATTCGACAATGTCGCGTTTGGTTTACGCTGCAAACATTTACCCGCAGAACAAATTCAACATCGCGTAACGCGCGCCTTAGCGCGTGTGAAATTACAAGGCTTTGAACATCGCAAGCCACACCAACTCAGTGGTGGACAACAACAACGGGTTGCCATTGCACGTGCTGCCGTCAATGAACCTTTAGTATTATTGTTAGATGAACCACTCAGCTCATTAGATTATGCATTAAGAAAAAAAATGCAAATGGAACTCAAAGAATTACAGCGTGACTTAGGCATTACCTTTGTTTTTGTCACACACGATCAAGAAGAAGCTTTATCGATGTCTGACCGGATCGCCGTCATGCATGATGGTGCTATCCAACAAATTGGGTCGCCACGTGAAGTTTACGAAGAACCATTCAATCTAAAAGTAGGCAAATTTATTGGAACAGCCAACCTCTTTGACACCACTATTTTAAAGGCTGAAGAAAAATTATTAACCGTCACCATTGAAGGGATCCCACTTGTCTTTGAAAACCGTCGCCAATTTAAGACTGGCCAAGCAGTAAAAACCCTAGTGCGTCCGGAAGACCTCAAAGTCTGGGATAGAACAGAAGTCACTGACACCAGCCGTATGTTTCCTGGTATTGTCGAAGAGGTAATTTACAAAGGATCCACTGTAGATTTGGTCGTACGCTTACACAGCAATCAAAAACGTTTATACGCAACAGAGTTTTTTGATGAAGACGATGAAAATTTGGATTACCACCTGGGCGAGCAAGTCTGGGTAGAATGGTATGCTGGCTGGGAGGTTATTCTGCCCGATGAAGACTGAACTGCTTTTTAAACGTTGCACCATTGCCAGCATTTGGATTGGCTTGGGCGGCTTTGCGTTATTACCCTTGTTACTGGTGCTGGGCATGAGCTTCTTAAAGAATAGTCCGTCACACTTATATCAATGGCATCTTACCTGGCAACATTATTTAGCGTTGCTCGACCCCATCTATATCAAACTTGCTTGGCGATCTTTTCTGTTGGCACTGCAAGTTACTTTTTTTTGTTTGCTTATTAGTTATCCTTTTGCCTTTATTTTAGCAAACTCGCCAAAGAAAAATCGTTCGCTGCTACTCTTATTAATCATTATTCCTTTTTGGACCAGCTCATTGCTGCGCAGTTATGCCATCATTATGTTGATTCAGACCAATGGTTTATTCAATCATGTATTATTGAGTCTTGGTATCATTCAACATCCATTACATATGTTATACACCAATGCCGCCGTGATTATTGGTCTCGTTTATAATTTATTGCCCTTTATGATTCTGCCGCTTTATAGCAACATGGAGCAACTCAACCCTGAGCTGATTGAAGCCGCAAAAGATCTTGGCGCCAACAAAACACAAATACTTTTCCGTGTGCTACTCCCACTGACTTTTCCTGGTATTCTATCCGGTTGTTTATTAGTGCTATTGCCAGCAATGACACTGTTCTTTATTCCTGATATTTTAGGCGGTGCAAAGTCCTTATTGCTCGGGAATCTGATTCAGATGCAGTTTTTTCAAAGCAGCAATTGGCCACTTGGGGCTGCTATCAGCGTCATGTTGACCATTTTTATGGGCATATTACTTTGGTTTTATAGCCGCCAAGTCAATATGGAGCGACAACTCGCATGAATCGTTTCCTACCCAAAGCCTATCTCAGTCTAGTGTATTTATTTCTCTATTTACCAATCATTATTATGATCATATATGCATTCAACAACACTAACTATCCAAGCAGTCATTGGTATGGTGGAACGCTTCATTGGTTCCGAGCACTCAAACAAGACTCTCAACTGATAACAAACACATTACACTCTTTAACCGTTGCAAGCTTAGCCTCAAGCATTGCCGTATTTTTTGGTGCAATTATTTCATTTGCATTACTTTGTTATCGCTTTGCCGGTAGAAAAGTATTGAAACACACTTTATTAATTTATATTGTGTTGCCAGACATTCTCATTGCTACGGCATTATTCACCCTCTTTCATTTGTTTCATTTTCCCACGGGATTTATGACCTTACTTATCGGACACATCCTTTTATGTTTACCTTTCGTGGTCATGATGCTAAATAGCCGCCTGCACGACTTGGATCCTTATCTCTTTGAAGCCGCCAAAGATCTTGGCGCCAGTGACTGGATTGTCTTCATTAAAGTGTTGTTACCCTTGGCTATGCCAGCCATACTGGCAGGTTGGTTATTAAGCTTCACACTCTCATTAGATGATGTGATCATTAGCTTTTTTCTCACTGGCCCAAGCTATCAAGTCTTGTCTTTGTATATCTACTCCATGGTAAAG
Organism: marine bacterium B5-7; assembly: GCA_021604705.1. Taxonomy (NCBI): domain Bacteria; kingdom Pseudomonadati; phylum Pseudomonadota; class Gammaproteobacteria; species marine bacterium B5-7. Next base: position 4,413 of record BQJM01000038.1, read on the forward strand.
GTGGGGGTTTCTCCTGAAATCAATGCGATTTGTGCTGTTTTATTTGGATTCAGTTTATTTTTGGTCGCATCTGCCACTGCATTAATGCGGCGGCCATCATGAAGAAGTTGATTGCGATTTTTAGCTTAATGGTTTTCAATCTATCATTTTCATCAGCACCTGTGGTTAACATTTATAATTGGACAGACTATCTAACACCTGAAATCATTACCCAGTTTACCGCAGAAACGGGGATCCATGTTAACTATGCAACCTTTAGTGAAGGTGATGAAGCCTATATGAAAATTAAGGCAAATCAAGGACATAGTGGTTTCGATGTCGTCGTGCCCTCCTCTGATTACATTCAGCGCATGTCTCGAGAAAACTTATTAGAAAAAATTGATCGGAAAAAATTATCTAACCTCCACTATATCAACCCCGCGCTACTGCATAAATCATTCGACCCTAACAATGATTACAGCATTCCTTTTCTTTGGGGGTACACGGGTTTATTGTTTGATAAAACAGTCTATCAACCAAAATCAATACATCGCTGGAAACAGCTATGGGAACCCCGATTTCGCGACCAATTACTGATGTTGAATGACATGCGTGACGTGTTTTTTGTGGCCTTAAAGGTGCTTGGTTACCCCGCCAATGACACTAACCCAAAGCATCTCCAACAAGCCTACCAAAAACTTTTACAACTTTGGCCAAACATCAAATTATTTAATGCCGACACCCCCTCGACTATTTATGCGAATGGTGATGCATTAGTCGGTCAATGTTGGAATGGCGACGCAATCAAAGCCATGAAAAGAAATCCAAACATGATGTTTGTCCTTCCCACAGAAGGGATCAATGTTTGGATGGACAGCATGGTGATTCCTAAGCATGCCCCACACCTCAACAATGCCTACACTTTTATTAATTTTATTTTGCGCCCGGACATTGCAAAAAAGATCAGTGATGTAACACAATATTCATCCCCCAATCTTGGAGCAATCAAATTAATGCCGCTATCTTTGCAACAGAACACTATCCTTTATCCACCGCCATCGGTGCTTGCTCGCGGTAGTTTCCGTGCGAGTGTGGGCAGTGCACTATCAACTTATATTCATTATTGGACACGCTTGAAGCTAAGCGGCTAAAGAAGGAAAACAGATGAGCAAGCTAGAACAGCTCGAGAAAAAACTATTAAACTACATCAGTAAAGCGATTGCAGATTTTGACATGATAAAAACTGGCGATAAGGTCATGACCTGCCTATCCGGCGGCAAAGATTCTTTTACCATGCTGTATTTGTTAAACAAGCTTCGCATACGTTCGAATAATAAATTCTCTGTATTTTCTTTTACCTTAGATCAATCACAACCCGGCTGGGATGATACGGCACTACGCGCGTGGCTAGAGACGCATGAGATCCCTTACGAAATTTTAAAGCGGGATACTTTTTCTATTGTGAAAGAAAAAATTCCTGAAGGAAAAACCTATTGTTCCTTATGTTCTCGTCTTCGTCGTGGCAACATTTATGGGTATGCTGAACGCAACGGCTTCAAAACGATTGCACTAGGACATCATCGTGATGATTTAATCACGACCTTATTAATGTCTATTTTATACGGTGGAAAGATCTGCTCCATGCCACCCAAACTATTAACTGACTCAAAAAAACAATTGGTGATCCGGCCGCTAGTTTATTGCCAAGAGGCTGATATCGCTGCATTCGCTGAGATTCTACAATTTCCCATTATCCCTTGTACGCTATGCGGCACACAGGAAAATCTAACGCGTGCTCGCGTGAAGAAGTTGATTCATGATTTGGCGGGTGAGAATGAAAAAGTCCCTAGTAATATTCTACATGCACTCACGTCTGTCCGACCATCCCAGCTTATGGATACTTCCTTATGGGATTTTAAGGGCTTAACGGTGCCTGAAACCACAGATTAAACCTAGTAGAAGCACTGGCACTAATGCTAGTGCCAGCCCCCCCCTTAGTTAAGGGTTCAACAAGTCGAAATATTAAGACAAGTTTTTATCAGCGAATAAATTCATTGCTTCTATTAAAAAGTCCAATAATTTCGGATGGATTTCATCATAGAAAGCAACAAAATCTGGGTTAGATAAATATAGCTGACCAAGTCCAATATAACTTTCTCTTGTTGGCGTCCAAAAAACTTTGGTTAGCTCATAGTGTTTTTTTATCAGCACCTGTACTTCCTTTGAAGAAGGAGACAGATTCTTTTTAATCAATCCTACTATGTTGGCATAAAGCTTGTCATTTTCTTGTTTGTTCGCAACCCACTGCTCCTTACTCCAGTGCTTTACTTTTTCTTTACATTCTTCAATTGACTCTTTACTAATGCCACTTTCAACAAGAAAATCTAAATACATTGCTTGCTTTTCATCAGTAAATCCGTCAAATATTTCTTCTAGCTCAAACATGGGCTTCCCCTTTAAATGTGATATGGTTTTGTCTATGGTATTGATCAATTTGTGTATTCGATCAATATCACCCGTCAAAAGATTCCTATGTGACTGTAACGCTTCAATTTTGTCAAAGTGTTCACTCTTAAGAATCTTTTGTATATCACCCAATGGAAAGCCTAATTCTTTGTAAAACAGAATTTGCTGAAGCATTAAGAGCTGCTCTTCCTCATAATAACGATAATGGTTATCGCCATAATAAGCTGGGCTCAGTAACGCAATTTCATCATAATAATGAAGTGTGCGTACACTGACTCCTGATAGCTTTGCTAACTGTTTAACGGTATAAGGCATTTAACTCCTCCCACTGAATGATGATAGCAGAATAAGGCCTAACGTCACGTAAGGGTCAACACTTAATTGAAAAAAACTCTAATCTCTGAAAAGATCTTGATTTGTTACAATGGCACCGATTAAATCATCAGAATACAAATTTTTTCTTATGGAACAATAACACAACAGATTTGATCTGTTGTTCCACCTGGGGAAACTTCCCATCTGGAACAACAACGCATGAGGAATGCAAATAAAGCCAGAAAAGCAATAAAAAGAATGTCATTCCGACCTTATATGATCAGATGATTCAAGAGGTCCCCTAAACGATACCCAGCCAAAGCCAGCTGTTTTTCAACAATGGCCTGCCCTTTTTGCACGTAAGCACTGTGTTTTTTAATCGTTTGATTGATGTGTATCCCTGGGTAAGCAACCGATTTGGCTAATTGATGACTCGCCGCGGCCCAATGCATAACATCTTTGTCTTTTAAGTCAGTTTGCAATCTTTCTCGAGGATACTGCTGCTCAATATGCGTCGCTATTTTCCGGATCTGTTTTCCACTGGGCGGATAGTGTCGAGAAAATTTCGCAAAATAACCCACACCATGATCCCAAAACGTATGCAAGTTCTTCGCATGATCCGCATGAATCATGAATGCATTGCCACCACGATCACCCTGTGGGAATTGTGCGGAATACCATTCAGCACAATGCAAAGGTTGATGTAAGTCTCCCACGAAATGTACCAAAAATGCTTCGTACTTCACACGTTTAGCAGGTTTCGTTTTGGGATCAGCCATCACTTGTTTGGCCTGTTCAATGGCCCACACCACATTGGGCGCTTTAGATGGATCCTGCGCACGCCACGTTTCACCCAAAGGGATATCGATGTAATGCCATGTATCGTAACGATGATCGTCTTGTCCAATGAGACGATCAGGCCAAACCGCCATCCCGCCCAAGCTAGGATATTGGTGATAACGTCGCGCAAATAATGCAATGTCATGCCGTAAATTCTGCTTAACAACAGGCGTTAGCTGATCCCAAGCAATATCAGCAATCACCTTATGGCCGATACTATTCCAAGCATTTGCCACCAATGGCAAAAATAGCACGCAAATCTGACAGAAGCTGTATAATTTTTTCATGATTACGTTAAAATGAATCTTTAAGAACAGGAGTGTAACATGTCCCGACATTTGCACAGCTATTTCTACACCTGTCACCCCGGCCTTGAGCCGGGATCTCCATCTGTTTCTATTAAGTTTACTAGCGTCCGAAGGAGATCCCGCGTCAAGCGCGGGATGACACCTTCAAGGCCGGGATGACACCGAAGATGAACTTCAATCGTGTAGCCACCATTTTTTTCTGCATCGCTAGCATACTGTGCACCCAAACTGTATTCGCTGCCTCTACACCCCATTTAGGTTTCACGGTCAACGGCATCAAAGGCAAACCGCTCGATAACGTTAACACGCGACTAACACTCATTAAGAAACGTTTCAGCCATCCACTCACAAAATCCAGTATCCATGCTATTTTTCGTCATGCCAAAACCGATATTAAAACGGCTTTACAGCCATTTGGGTATTACCGTGCAAATATTAATGCATCACTCAAGCATCAACAAAAAGATTGGACTGCACATTTCGATATAAAACCAGGCCCTAAACTCCGTGTTACGCATTTAAGTTTATCCATTCAAGGTGAAGGAAAACAGGATAAAGTTTTTAAGAACCTCATTCATCATTTTCCCATTAAACAGGGGCATGCGTTAACGACAGTAGATTATGACGCGGCCAAACAAAGTTTATTTAATGTCGCCAGCCATCATGGGTACATGAAAGCTAGCTTAATCGAACATAAGATCATTATCGACCAAGCAAAATATACCGCCACCGTTATTATTATCTTTGACACAGGTCCACGATTCCGTTTTGGGAAAATCACATTGAATACAGGCCCTTATGCGCAACATTTTATTGCGCGCTATCTCCCCTTCAAATCGGGTGAATACTATTCTACGGACAAAGTACAAACATTACAGCGCAATCTGACCAACAGCATTTACTTTGACAAAGTGTCTGTTGATGCAAACCCAAATCATGCGAAAAATCATTTGATTCCTGTCATCGTGACACTAACCCCCGCTGACGCCCAGCATTACACCGTTGGTGCGGGCTTCGGGACAGACACAGGGCCACGTGTGTCTGGTAGCTGGCAATGGCGGCGTGCCAGTAAAACAGGTAATCACATGCAATTTAGTACGCGCCTGTCTCCCATACAAAGCAGCGGGCTTGCCAGTTACATGATCCCTGGATCAAACCCGATGACGGATCAATACAGCATCAATGCCGGGGCGCAAAACACGAATATCGATGTGGGTAATAGTTTCATGTACAACCTTGGCGTTGCTTACCATCACAGTAAAGACCACTGGCAGCACACCTATCAAATCAATTATCAACGCGAACATTTCCAAGTTGATGAAGAGAAATCACAAGACAGTGAATTATTAATACCTAGCGTACGTTGGAGTTTTATTCAGGCCGATGATCTTGTGAATCCATTAAAAGGGATCCACGTCAGTCTTACCGTACGCGGGGCGCCCAAAGTATTATTCTCTGATCAAAATTTTGCACAAACATTAGTAGATGCCAATTGGATACATCCCTTAAGCTCAAAAACGCGATTAGTCACTAAAGGCTCATTCGGTATGACGACTGTCGATGACTTTGATCGTTTACCCTTGAGTTTGCGATTTTTAACCGGTGGTGCAAGAAGCGTACGCGCCTATGCCTATCAAGCCATTGGGCCTGGACGTTATGTAAAAGTGGGAAGTCTTGAGTTGCAACAAGAGATTATCAATCATTTCTTTGTTGCAGCCTTTTTTGATGCGGGTACTGCAAGCAGCAGTTTGAATGATGCACTTAAACAAAGTCCAGGGCTCGCCATTGGTTATTACTCTATGATTGGACCGATAGAACTGTCGGTGGCTAAAGCCATTAAAGATCCCGGGCAACCTTATCGCATATCATTTTCCATGGGGACTAACTTATGAAACGTTGGTTCTGGGGGATTGTTATTACATTACTCGCTAGTGTCACTATCTTGTTAACCACCTCATTAGGGTTACGCTTATCTGTTAAAGCGGCAAAAATATTTTACCCCACGTTACGCATTACTGGGATACACGGAAAATTAATTGGCCCTATGCGACTCGAACATATCACCATGCATGAGCATGGCATCAATATAAACATCCCCAGATTGTCATTGAATTGGCGCCTGAGTTTATTACTGATTGATCGGATGCCCGTCACAGCACTGTCGCTTGAACAAGCAACAGTGACATTCGGCCAGGAGACCCCGCATCAAGTGCGGGGTGACAACACTAGCCGGAGTGACAACAACCACATGCGCGGCACATTACAGCTGAGTGCAATGTTTGATGCAACACAGAACACCCTCCGTTTATCCTTGCGCAGTGATAAACTTCATCTTGGCACAACGCATCTTCGTCATCTTGAACTCTCTGGCGCACTACACCGTGACAATCGCTTAGAATTAAAAGGTCAATGCAAATCAGCACGCATCGGTGACACTAGAATAAAACACGCAACACTCAACTTGTCTGGCTACCTTGCAAAGCATACCTTGATACTAACAAGCCAAGTGGAACAACAACACATTCAATTAACGGCTTATGGTCGCTATCAGAAAAACCGCTATACGATTAAACTACCACCCGTTATTTTATCCGGCGAGCCCTGCGAACATTGTCAGCTGCAAGCAGATATTCTTATTAAACATCCCACCAAGCATCCCGATATTTCAGGTTCTTTACAGCTATCTAATGGTGGATTTTCCATGCCACAGCTAGGCATCCATCTCAAAAAAGCACGCGCAACATTGCATTTAAAACACAGCAAGGCCTTAACGCTTTCTATGCAAGCACAGTCAGGGGCCGGATCAGTGCATGTAAAGGGAGAAGCCAATTTAAATGACAAACCCATCTCAGTAACACTGTCTATCCAAGGAAAAGCATTTGAAGTGATTAATAATGTCGTTGCACGTTGCGAGATCACTCCCGACTTAGCGCTGAAATATCAAAATAACACCCTCGATCTTCGTGGTAAATTGCACATTCCAAGTGCCACTATTCATCCCATTGATTTTTCCAGTACCGAAGCCCCACCTTCTGATATTGTTTATACCCAGGTAAAACAAAAAAAATCTACGCTGCGTATTAACAGTCAAATCGCACTAAGCTTAGGTAAAGATGTCACCCTAAAGGCACATGGTTTATCCGGGCATCTTGACGGTCATTTAAATATTACCGACTCACCCACGCATGGCACCTCCGGCGATGGCGAATTATCTATTCGTGATGGCAGCTATAGTGTGTTTGGACAAACACTCACAATAAAAACGGGGCAACTTTTCTTTAACGGCGGCCCGATTAATAATCCGGGATTAAATATTAATGCGAACAAAACAATTAAAACCATACCCAGCAGTGCTGGTGGTATTCGCCCTATTGCAGGGAAAAACTCGAACTCATTGTCAGGGCAACAACTCAATATCAACCAGGATTCATGGACCGTGGGTATTAACGTTTCTAAAAGCTTACTGAAGCCCCACATCGCATTTTATTCTAAACCCTCTGGCTTAAGCCAGACAGATATTTTGTCTTATCTCGTCACGGGACAAGCGGCTAGCCAATTATCACAATCCCAAGGGCAGTTATTATTTCAAGCAGCGTCTAGTTTAGGTGGCGAAGGCGGCACCATATCCAAATTGAAAGCTGATTTAGAACATCGATTGGGAATTCAGGTCAGTGTTGCGAGCGATCAATATTACAATCCCAGCACCCAAAGCGTCACACAAAACACGTCGTTGGTATTAGGAAAATATCTCACCCCAAAACTGTATGTCAATTACAGCATTGGTGTATTAGAACCGATTAATACTTTGCGAATGAATTATTCATTGGGTCGTGGTTGGAATGCTCAAACAGAAACAAACACCATCGCCAGTGGCGCCGATCTCTTATACAGTTTCAGTGTGAAATAACATTTTGTAGGCAATCAACAAAACCACCGGACTAATCATCATGATCAAGCCACCGCCAAACAATGTCAGGTAATGTGACGCACTACCCACATCTATTCCTGTTGGTGGGAAAAATCCAATCGTAATCGCAATGCAACAACCAACCAAACCCAATAAGGTCATTAGGATATAGCCTGCCTTGCCGAAAGGAATAAAGAGAATATGTTTGAAGCTGAAAAATAACTTAATAGCTGCAAGGAACATTAACACATACATCAGTAGGTATAACTCGGTACTGAGATCAATAAGCAACCAATACGACCCGTTGATACTCGGCATTAAGAAAAACACACTCGCCACTAAACTCACCACAATCCCTTGCACGAACAGCAAACGACTTGGCACACCATGCTTGTTTTCTTTGGCTAATGCCTTTGGTAAGTAACCATCTTTTGCTGCTTGCGCTAAACCATTTGCTGGTGAAATTAACCAATTCACCATCGTCGCCAAGCTACCAAAGATCAGCATGACACCCAGCACATGCTCTAACCAATGCACATGAAAACCATCAAACAAACGATCAAATGCCTGCATGGTACCAGCAACCAGCGCAATCTCATGATGCGGTACCACCATGGCAACCCCTAAGGAACCAAAGCCCATGGTAAGAATAATCAACAAGATGGCGCACACCAAGGCTTTAGGGAAAAGTGAGTGGGCATTGTGAATTTTTCTGATGTGTACGGTGGCTAGCTCCATGCCTAAGAATGCCGTAATCACAGCCGTTAGCGATGTCCATGTGGTCTTATGTGACAAAGCCGGCAATAATGCCGCTTTAGTAAGGTGAACAGCGGTTGGTTTGCCCGTTGCAACCCACAACACACTTAAAACAATAATCAACACCATGGGGATCACCATACCTAGCATGGTCGCCACAGAAGCAATACGCGCAGATTCTTTTATGCCCCGCATATTTAAAATCGTCATGATCCAAAATGTAGTCAAACTAAAGGTAACAAGAAAAGTGGGATGATGTAATAACGCGGGATCAAACAAGTACGCGAGCGTGCCCGCCAAGGTTGCCAAGCACGTTGGAAACCAAACCATGGTATTCACCCACTGCAACCAAATCGCGAGCAG
>BQJM01000039.1 GCA_021604705.1 marine bacterium B5-7
AGCGTTGTTTTTGATGTACTGTAATACATTCTCACGCAATTCGAGGGCGGTGGGTTTATCGCCCTCCCATTGAATGTTTGCTTTTAGCAAGGCATGAAATAGACAAGCGCCATCGCCAGGCACTTCTACTTTTTCTAAGCCATCTGGTATTGCACCATATCTAGCACGACCACCCATCACACACCTCATTTCATCTTTGTTTTCCTGCCTCATTATACCCTGATAGACCTTAAGGCTTCCTTAAAGTTTCTTTAAATCAGAAAAAATCTTCTAAGCGAGATCTACATTATCTTTTTGGTATCTTTGTTTGACGGCGTCGCGTTTGCTGGCTATTATCGAAGTAGCTACTAATGTAGCTATTTTTAAATGGGGGACAGATGCAAGAGATACAAGTGAGTAAGCAAGCGTTTATTCAATATACCAGTCGTTATTTGAAGATGGCGGAGCAAGAAGGTAAGGCTATTGTGATCACGCATCACAAAATGCCAACATTGTGTGTGCAATCTGTTGCGACAAAGTCAATTCATGATTTACGTGGCTGCGCTGGCGTGATAAAAACTACGGAAGATATTAATAAGCCTATCTTACCGGGGTTTGATGAATGGTCATCTTAGATACGTGTGCAGTGATTGAATTATGTAAAGAAGCCCCTACGTTTACAGGGATAACAGAAAAGCGAATAGCACAATCCGCTGCGATTCTATCGATTAGTTTTGCTGAAATAGCCTGTAAAGTGACAGCCAAAAAATTGCAAATGGCTATTACTCCTGCTGCATTGCATCGACGTATTGTACAAACAGAGGCAATTCAATTATTGGATATTGGCGCAGAAGATTGGTTGCGTGCGGTTGATTTGGATTGGCCGACACATCGTGATCTTGCTGATCGCTTAATTGTTTCCTATGCACAGCATCATCAATATGCCATTGTTTCTAGCGATCGTGCCATGAAGCAATTTTACGGTGATGTGATTTGGTGAATAAGAAAGCAAAATAAAAAATATATCGTATTTGATTCTCTAGGGTTTGTTCTGCGATGTTTGGTGCCGGAAAGTGTGGTTTTACACATTTTTAGGTACCTAAAAGTGTGTGTTTTCACGTTTTTCGGTACCTAAAAGTGTGATCGAAAGTAATTTTTCCTTCCCAGAAGGAAAGATTGTTTGGTATCTGTCCTTGCTGGAAGGAAAGATTCGTCATTATCTATCCTTGCTAGAAGGAAAGATTCTGCTAACCTGGCGCCCTCTAAAAGGAAATTTTTATGTCCACCCAAAAACCCCTGATCCTTGTCGATGGTTCTTCATTTTTGTTTCGTGCCTATCATGCTCTACCGCCACTGACTAATTCGAAAGGGATGCCCACGGGTGCTGCGTATGGCGTTGTTAATATGATGCGGCGTTTGCTCAGTGATTACGATCCCGATCATATTGCAGTGATTTTTGATTGCAAAGAAAAAACCTTTCGTCACGAACGCTACCCAGAATACAAAGCAAACCGCCCAGAAATGCCAGAAGACTTGGCCGTACAAATTCAACCGATACACGATATTATTCGCGCGCTGGGTATGCCCTTGTTGCGCCAACCAGGTTTTGAAGCGGATGACATTATTGGTACGCTCGCCAAGCAAGCGACAGAACAAAAGATTGATACGATTATTGTGACCGGCGACAAAGATATGGCGCAGCTTGTGAATGAACATATCACGCTGGTGAATACCATGTCGAATACCAGCATGGATATAGAGGGCGTAAAAACAAAATTTGGTTTGCCGCCGGAATTGATTATCGATTATTTAGCATTGATGGGCGACACCGTCGATAACGTGCCGGGGATCCCTAAAGTAGGCCCTAAAACAGCGGTTAAATGGCTAACGCAGTATGGCTCTATGGATGCGATTGTTGAAAACGCCGATAAAATTGGTGGGAAAGTTGGCGAGAATTTACGAGCACATTTGGACTTTTTACCACTTGGCAAAGAGCTGGTGACGATTCATTGTGATATGGAATTGGGCTATCAAATTGATGAGCTGACACGGAAACCACAAGAAACAGACAAGCTAATCAAATTATTTGGTGACTTAGAGCTTAAGAGCTGGTTAAAAGAATTAACAGAAGAAGAAACCGCGCCAGTAGAAAAACAATATCACGTTGTGTTAGATGAAAAAACATTAAAAGACTGCGTAGCCAATATAAAAAAATCGGGACTATTTAGTTTTGACACCGAAACGACATCGTTAAACTACATGCAAGCGGAGGTGGTTGGGATCTCCGTGGCCTATCAACCGGGTGATGCTTATTATATTCCCGTTGCACACGATTATGAAAATGCACCACAGCAATTAGATCGCGCTCTCGTGTTATCTGCATTTAAACCTTTACTGGAAGACCCTGACATAAAAATTATTGGGCAGCACATCAAGTACGACATGAATGTACTCCGAAAATATGATATTCAGCTACAAGGCGTGGCATTTGACACGATGCTAGAATCCTATGTTTTAAATGCAACTGCAACACGTCATGATATGGATTCTTTGGCTTGGCACTATTTGGGTGAAGAAACCATCCATTATGAAGAAGTTGCAGGGAAAGGGGCAAAACAAATTCCTTTTAATCAAGTGCCTATTGCAAAAGCCCTACCCTATGCTGCGGAAGATGCGGATATTACCTTACGTTTACATCAACATGTCTGGGGCTTGCTCAAAGATGAAAAACGCCAAGAAATTTTTACAGACTTAGAAATGCCCTTGGTTCCAGTGATGTCAGCAATGGAGTGTACGGGGGTGTTGATTGATGCTGATTTGCTGAAAAAACAAAGTGAAGAAATTGCAGCGCGTTTAGAAGTATTGACGGAGAGTGCCTACCAAGAAGCAGGCAGCAACTTTAATTTAGACTCCCCCAAACAACTACAAGCCATTTTGTTTGAGGAAATGGGCTTGCCCATTGTGAAAAAAACGGCAAAAGGTCAGCCCTCAACGGCAGAAGATGTTTTGCAAGAATTGGCGCTGCAGTATGCCTTGCCTAAAATTATTTTAGAGTACCGCAGCTTAAGCAAACTGAAATCTACTTATACGGACAAATTGCCTGAACAAATTAACCAAAAAACGGGTCGTGTACATACTTCTTATCATCAGGCAGTCGCTGCCACCGGACGTTTATCTTCATCAGATCCAAACTTACAAAACATTCCTGTGCGGAATGAGATGGGGCGTCGTATTCGCCAAGCTTTTATCGCACCTGACGGTTATCAGTTAATTTCTGCGGATTATTCGCAAATTGAATTGCGCATTATGGCGCATTTATCTAAAGATAAAGGTTTGTGTGATGCTTTCTCTAAAGGCTTGGATGTGCATCGTGCGACAGCAGCAGAAGTATTTGGTGTGCCATTGGATGAGGTGACCTCTGAGCAACGTCGGCGGGCAAAAGCGGTTAACTTTGGTTTAATTTATGGGATGTCTGCGTTTGGTTTGGCAAAACAATTAGATATCGATCGTAATGAGGCACAGAATTACATCGATATTTATTTTGAACGTTATCCTGGTGTACACGACTATATGGAGTCCACACGAAAAAAAGCACACAAACTAGGGTATGTAGAAACCTTGTTTGGTCGACGCCTATCTTTACCAGATATTCATGCAACAAAGAAAATGCGGCAAATGGCGGCAGAACGTGCTGCGATTAATGCACCCATGCAAGGAACGGCGGCAGATATTATTAAACGCGCGATGTTGGCAGTGGCTGATTACTTAAAAACCTCAGACCTAGATGCGAAGCTATTGATGCAGGTGCACGATGAACTCATTCTCGAAGTAAAAGAGGAGCAAGTTGAGACAGTATTAACGGCAGTCAAAGATTGCATGCAAAACGCCGCTGACTTAGATGTTCCGTTGATTGTTGATGCAGGGGTGGGTAATAATTGGGATGAAGCGCATTAGATAGGTGCCTTTGTCATCCCGGAATTTTCCGTAGGAAAATATCCGGGATCTCCTTCGGACGCTAGAAAATTCGAGAGAAGCTGAAGGAGACCCCGCATCAAGTGCGGGGTGACAGCGGTGGTTGTTATCTTAACCCATCCACCTTAAATACATAATCCAAATTCCTGAACAAACCATGGCAATCTAAACAATAACCGACGATGAAATCATTATCGATTAGGGGTTCAGCCACGAAATTTGCAGGGTATTTTGCGCAGGGCTTTTCAAACAAGACAATGCTATGGACTTCCTTTGCGCCTTCGCCATATAAATAATCTTGAATAGCTTTCAATGTAGTGCCGGAATCATTCACATCATCGACAACGACAATGGTTTTGTCTTTGATGTTTTCGGATGCAGGTTTTGAAACAATGCTTAACTCGCCACGTGTTGTGCCTTCATAGCTGGCGACACGAATGGTTTCTGTGAGTACACCATCAACACCATATAAGGCGCGTAACACATCAGCCTGCAATTGTAGGGCACCATTCATGACGCCCATTAGCACAAAGTTTCCATCAAATGTTGAGGTGATGTAATCCGCCATCCGTTGTACAAAACCGCGTACCGTGTCTGCATCATAAAGTATTTGTGGGTTCTCGAAGGTATCAACTATGCGTTGGTTAATGGGGGCGTCAGGAAAATTAGCGGGTAGCATGGGGGCTTGGACTCCTTCAATTGATTGCCCGAACCTTAGCATACTGTTGTGCGGCCTGCAAAATACTGCTAGAGTGATAAGACCTAAAAATCTAGGTGCAATCTGACGAGTAGCGTGTGCGGCAGTCATTTGACGACTATTATAATAATTTATCCCCTGTTGAAAGACGGGCTTTGCAAATGTTGTCGATTATTTATGAGCCGGTCAGCAAAGTTACCCTATCCAAATGTTTTCGTGTGTATCAAACCATCGATAAAGCGGCGATGGATTTAAATCATACTGCACTGGGTGTGATTCTCACCAACTTCAAAAAATTAAAAATCCTCAATAAAAATTTACAGTGTCATGCAGGGATTGTTGAGTTAATGACGCGAAAGGCAATCGAAGAAGGCCATTTCGATGCGTTAGTTTTAGCGGTCCGTGATGTATTGCCGAATGAAAATCAGCAACAATTTTTTAGTGATGTTCGTTGTATGCGTGAAATACGGATTATGCTGTATCAGCAAAATGCAACAGAAGCCGAAACATTGGTGATAAACAGTGAAGAAGCATTTCCAGAGTATTTTGCTCTTCATGATCCTTACTTAGAGGTATATAACACACCGTTTGATGCAGCCTGGTTGCTGACACAGAGTGATGTTATTAAAGAAAAATCACTGGCGAATATTTTTAGTGCTTGCCACATACAATTGCGTCCAGCAAAAGAACTTGTGCAGTGCTGCGATAAACTATCTGGTGTCTTTCATGATCTGGTTTTAAGGCACCAACTCTTGTCACTGACTTATTCTGCAGAGACTAAGATCCCAGGTGCTGAGTCTGATAGTATTCTCGCCTGGGAAAATGCAGCTTGGTGGCAGTATTTACAGCAGAACTATACGCAAGCAGAAAAATATTTTCGCAAGGCAGAGCAAGGCATTAAACGCAGTATAGGCAAGAAAAAAGTGATGTTTGATGAGATCACCAATGTCATGTATTTGCTGACGCTATTAAAGCAGCGTGATCAGTCTGCAGCAAAAAAACTTTGTGATGTCGCAGATTTTATTTTGCGACAACATCACGTTCATCCTCAAATGCCAGTATTAGCGCTGAAAGCGGCGGCATGCATCCAGCTTAATAAAACGCCCGAAGCAAATATGATTGTTGATACCTTGCTGGAGAAGCCACAAACACCCTGGGAATGTGTGTTCTATGCACTGATTCATTATTGGTTAGGCCGTCAGATTAATCATCATATGCTTGACCGACTCAAGCGCGTCTTTAAAGAAGCACATCGTTATCACTACTGGTGGCTTGCCTATTTGGCGGCAGAATTATTAATGAAGCTGACAGATGAACCTGTTTATGCAAAGTTTTTTGATAAAATTCAGGTGACGTATGATCTCTCTGGTTTATTAAGTTGTATTGAACAATCGCCTGATTGGCAACGACAGCTAGATGCCTTAGTAACAGTGGTGAATGAACAAACAGCAGAAAAAGAGAATATTGATAGACGTTTAGTTTGGTTCTTTGACCCCAAAGAAAAACAAATTACAGCGAGAGAACAAAAAAGACAAGAGCATGGTGAGTGGAGTCGAGGCCGAAACATTGCCTTATCTCGCCTTCACGATGGCGATGAGAAACTTACTTATTTAACTGATCAAGATAAACGAGTCTGTCGTGCGATTGAGCGAAGTTACGATTATTATGGTGCGGCACATTACATTATCAATGCACCGCATGCCTTAAGAGAATTGGCCGGGCATCCACATATTTATTTGGATGGTGAGGAACAGGTGTCAATTACATTGATGCGAAGTGTGCCTTCTGTCGTTATTTCTGAAGAGAATAATGCTTATTCAATTCGTTTATCTGAAAAGGCAAATGATGACGCGCTCTGTCTTGTTGAGGAAACACCAACACGTTTTCGTTTTGTAGAAATGACACCGGAACAACGAAAAATTGCAGCTGTGATTGGTGAAGGTTTACATGTTCCGAAGCAGGCAAAACAAAAATTGCTGGATAGCCTGGGGGCATTGTCAGGTTTAGTCACGGTGCAGTCAGATATTACCGGAAAGCAAGAAGCCAGCAAGCTAGTGACAGCAGATTTCCGCTTGGTCGTGCAATTATGGCCATTTGGCGAAGGATTTAAATGTGCGTTATTTGTTAAACCTTTTACACACGATGCCCCTTATTTCAAACCCGGGCGAGATGGTGCCACAGTATTTACTACTTTAAAAGGAAAGCGACAGCAAACGACCCGTGACTTGGCGGCCGAAATAAAAAATGCATCTGAGATGATGCAGCAATGCCCTAGTTTTTCTGACTTACAAGATCTGAAAGATGAAAAATTGTTCGCAACACCAGAAGCCTGTTTAGCGGCGTTAGCTGAACTGCAAGCCTTACCCAGCGAAAAATTGCTGATTGAATGGCCTGAAGGTGAGAAATTAAAAATTGTTAAACAATTGGATGTGCCACAGTTGCAGTTGCAGGTGAGTCATGTCGGAAACTGGTTTCAGTTTGATGGGGATGTGCAGATCGACGAAGAGAAAGTCATTAAGCTGCAGAAACTCGTCCGCTTGTTTAAACAGGGTAATGAAAAGTTCATTACATTAGATGGCAAGCAGGTTTATTGGTTAACAGAAAGGTTTCGTCAGCATTTGTCGACAATTGCTTCTACGTTAGATGATTCTGGTGACGGTCTGCGATTGCATCCCTTGCACATGGAGACAATGACGCCAGTGTGTGAGGCTGTATCTGCATTCGAAACCGATCATGCATGGCAATCGCAATGGGAAAAATTAAAAGAGAGCCAATCGATTTCCATTCAGCTGCCTGCGCAATTAAACGCAACGCTGCGTAGTTACCAACTGGCTGGTTTTGAATGGTTAGTGCGCTTAGCACATTGGGGAGCAGGTGCCTGCTTGGCTGATGATATGGGCTTGGGAAAGACCTTGCAAACAATCACCTTGTTATTGCATCGCGCGGCTGATGGGCCTGCTCTGGTTATTGCACCCACGTCTGTTTGTTTGAATTGGCAAGCGGAGTTAGCAAAGTTTTCCCCCAGTTTACATGTGCAAACTTTCTCAGGGCGTGGGCGCTACGAGATATTGAAAAAAATGGGCGCCAATGATGTATTGTTGTGTAGCTATGGTTTATTGCAACAAGAGGGTGAACGCTTAGCTGAATTAACTTGGAATACAATTATTCTAGATGAGGCCCAGGCGATTAAGAATGCTGGAACGAAACGTTCCCGAGCAGCACATAGCTTAAAAGCGAACTTCAAAGCGATTACAACAGGAACGCCCATCGAGAACAACTTAGGTGAGTTATGGAATTTATTTCAGTTTATTAATCCTAATTTGCTTGGGACGCAAGCAAAATTTAATGCGCGTTTTGCACATCCTATTGAGCGCCAGCAAGATGAAGAAGCAAGAATAGCATTGAAAAAATGTATTTCACCTTTCATTTTGCGGCGTACAAAATCTCAAGTGTTAACGGAGTTGCCGCCACGTACTGAAGTGGTGATGCATGTGGAAATGTCTGAAGAAGAAGCGTCATTTTATGAAGCACTGCGACGAGAAGCATTACAAAAAATCATGGATTCTGAGCAGCCTTTAGAAAAAAAACGGATGCAGGTTTTGGCGGAGATTATGCGGCTGCGTCAAGCCTGTTGTCATCCGAGCTTAGTCGATAGTAAAAGCAATATTAGCAGCAGCAAAGTGCGTTGTTTTGAGGAAACTATTAAAAAATTACTGATGGATGGACATAAAGTATTGGTCTTTAGTCAGTTCGTTGGTTTTCTTAAAATTCTAAAGCAATGTTTGGATGAACAGGGCGTACACTATCAATATTTAGATGGGGCAACACCGATACCTGATCGTCAACAAGCGATTAATGCATTCCAATCAGGTGATGGCGATGTGTTTTTAATTAGTTTAAAAGCAGGTGGGGTTGGATTGAATCTCACGGCGGCAGATTACGTGTTGCACATGGACCCATGGTGGAATCCTGCGGTTGAAGATCAAGCCTCTGATCGTGCACATCGCATGGGGCAACAAAAACCCGTGACGGTGACACGTTTCATTGTGGAGCATGGCATCGAAGAAAAAATATTAGCGCTACATGCACAAAAACGTGATTTGGCGAGCACATTACTATCCGATACACATCAAGTCGCAAAACTCGGTGTGGATGAATTGCTGCATTTGATTCAGGATGTATGATCCCAAACAAAATTCGCTTGCTGTCCAGGCTTAGTAGCGACATGGGTGACAATGCGAGAAACTTGGTATTCTTCTAGTGTTTCTTTATCCAATAGGATTTGTTCAGTAAACCAACGTGATAACTCTTCTACGCTAATGTTTGCTACTGGTAAGATGAGCACATCTTTTTTCAGAAATGGAATGCGATCTTCATGAAAATGCACCACGACTTGCTTGTCAGCATCAACAATAGGGGCGTGCGGGCTATTTTCTGCGAGCAAAAAGGTATTGTTTAGTTGTTTGCACAGCGCAATATATTTCTTTTTGTATACGCGATAATCGCAGGTCATTCCATTGCTATCAACTGCGGCGGTAATCTCTGCGGTCACTGTAAAGTTATGTCCATGCAAGGGTTCACGTTCTGTCGCTGAAAATATCGTGAAGTGCCCCGCTGAGAATAACATTTCAGGTGCTGCGATAGTTAACGTTGTGGTGCGTGTCATATTTTTTTCCTTACTAAGAACCAGGCCATGAGCATCAATCCGCCGCTTGTGATTAAAGGGTATTGTGCTGCGTAATTAAAAAGTTCTGCACCTAATGCACTGACTAGCATGGCGCAAGCAGCGGTTAAGCTAGCAAGCAATCCGAATGTTGCCCCTTGCTGATCGGGTGGCGCATTGTCTGAGATGCTGGTGATCCAGCAGGGAATTAATAGTCCTAGGAATAATAAATAAACCCCCATGATCCAATAGACTTGGTCGGCATTCTGCGTGAAGCCAAATGCGGTAATGCATAGAGCCACACCTAAGATGAGCCAAGGCATTACGCGTTGTCTCGATATTTTATCTACCACTTGGCGTACAATAATTAATTGATAAAGCGAATAAAATACGCCAACAAATAAAAATAGATGGCCTAAATCTAGTGGCGAGAAATGGTGACGCGCGACCATAAAAGAAGGAAACCAGTGTAGATAGAGTTCCCAGCCAGACATGAATGTAAACCAAGCGAGTAATAGTCGGCGTGCTGTCGGACTGTGTTGTAGCAAATTTTTATAGCTACTTAACATGGCGGTTTGTTTGTGATGTGTCTGCGGCAGATCTTCAGGAAAAGTTAAGCTAAGGCAAATAAGCAACATAATGGTAACGATGCTGGCGATCCAGAAAGGTAGATTAAAGTTGATTCCCCATAAGACTTTGGACGTAGCCAGTTGTGCGCCAATCACGGGGCCTAGTGCAAGGCCTAAGCCGATAGCGACTTCTATTGCCGTAATGCCCTTCCCTTTCTTCTCGTGCGGAGAGGAATCAACTGCACAAGATTGAACGACGGCGATGCTGCTTGCAGACAATCCACTTAACAAGCGACCTAATAAAAATCCGATAAATGAACCATAGATAAGTGACATGGCGCAAATGACGCTGCTAATGGTGCTGCAGGTTAATGTGGTATATAGCAGGGGTTTTCGGCCCATTGTATCAGAACTGTAACCAATAAACGGTGCGCCTAACAATTGTCCCAAGGGTGCCATCATCATGAGTAAACCTAACATCCAAACCAGGGTGGTTTGTGGGGTGTGTAAGGGAAAAAAGCCCACATGTATTTGTAGCAACATGACAGGGAAGAGAGAAAATCCGAAGCCGATAATGACATGATCGGTGAATGTAATTAAACATAGAATGAAACGAAACAACTTCATTTTATAACCTCGCGATATGATCAAACTGCTTAAACCCTAACAAAGATTCTTGCCAATTTTTCGATAATGCCATGACTTGAAATAATTCACCCATTTCATGCGGTAAGGTGAGCTTCTTGATTGCTGCTGTTTGCGCGAGTTGCTCTTGGGGATTGTCAGTCGCTGTCATGAACTGCTCAAGCCCGCAGTTTAGCAGAAAACCCGCTTGGTGCGTAAAGCCTGATAGCGTTAAGCCCGCTTTTTCAGCGGCTATTGCGACATGGGTAAAGTCAACGTGGGCAGTAATGTCTTGTAAACCGGGATAAACCAAGGGATCTGGGTGCGCAATATGCCGATAATGACACATCAGTGTGCCCATGTGTCGGCTGGGATGATAAAAGGTGCTAGCAGGAAAGCCGTAATCAATGAACAAGACAATGCCTTCTTCGATAGCATTGGCAATGTCACGTATCCAGTTTTCACCGCTTGGAAGATATTCTGATGTGTAATTATCGGTGAGCGCGTGCTGTTGTACACACGCATGAAGGTTGGCATCATCAGTGGCTAGCCAATCTAACATAAAACCATTCTCTGTTATGCGAACGACTTGCTCTTCAATATTTGCGTGTGTTGCTCGAAACCGCTTCACAGGCATTGCATCTAATACTTCATTGGCGAGGATGACGCCACGAAATTTATCGGGCACAGAATCTACCCAATAGACTTTTTCTAATAGCATCGGGCAATGTTCTTGAATGGTTTCACGTTGTTTTTCTTGTAAGGCAGGACTGCGTTCTACAATAAAATAACGTGCAAAAGGTGTTTGCAAATCCATGAGCGTATTCATGATATCGCTAGCCATCTTTCCTGTGCCAGCACCAAACTCAAGCAATGATGCACCGTTCAATGTGTTTAAGACTTGTTTGGCTTGATTCGCGATGCAGGCTGAAAACAGGGGGGATATTTCTGGGGCCGTGATGAAGTCCCCCTTTTCGCCAAATAGCGGTGCTGGATTGGTATAGTAGCCATGTGCAGGGTGATATAGCGCAGCTTCCATGTACGCATCAAAGGGGATGGCGCCACCTGCGTCAGTAATTTGCTGTTTCAGGCATGCAATCAACGCTTTGCTGCGTGCTTGCGCTGCTTCGTCTGGCATTGGCCAGCTTAATGGGGGTGTTGTATGATGCATAAGAGCGACAGTTTACCGGGAGAATAGCGAATATGCCACCAATTGCTTTGATAACAGGGTCTGCAAGACGTGTTGGTGCAGTGATTTTACAGCAGTTTCATGCTGCGGGTTATCGCGTCATCCTCCATTATCGCCAATCCAAGGCTGCTGCAATGGCATTGGTTGATGCCTGTAATGCCGCCAGGCCAGATTCTGCATTGGCTTGGCAGTATGATTTAAGCGATACGGAGGGTTTTCCTAGTAGCCTTCAATCTTTATTGGCTGATTGGGGTGGTTTGGATGTTTTAGTGAATAATGCCGCGGTGTATTTATCAACACCGGTATTAGAAACCACAGAAACTGAGTGGCAAATGTTATTTGATCGCAATGTCAAAGCCCCCTATTTTTTAACACAGGCATGTGCTTCCTATTTAGAAAAAAATAATGGGTGTGTGATCAATATCATTGATATCCAAAGTCAGCGTGCGATTAAAAATTACGGCGTTTATGCACAAACAAAAGCAGCTTTTGCGATGCAAACAAAAAGCTTGGCACGTGAATTGGCACCGAGTATTCGCGTGAATGGTATTTCGCCCGGACCAACTTTATGGCCGGAAGGTGAGAATGATTTAACAAAGGTGCAGCAGGAAAAAGTATTAGAAAAGTCAGCCTTACATTGTCTGGCAGATCCTGAAGATATTGGGAATGCGGCATTATATTTTGCGCAGGCTAAAACAGTGACGGGGCAGATATTAGCGGTGGATGCAGGACGTTCGATTAAAACTTAATTCGCTGTCATCTGTACTTGATGCGGGATCTCCTGCAGATGCACTCAAAACTTAATTTTACTTCTGCCTGTCATCCCGCACTTGATGCGGGATCTCCTGCAGATGCACTCAAAACTTAATTTTACTTCTGCCTGTCATCCCGCAC
>BQJM01000040.1 GCA_021604705.1 marine bacterium B5-7
ATTCGTGCGCAAGCTGACAGCGGCGTGCCCAGTGTGGTTGCTGAACCATCAGGTGATATTGCGCAAGCCTACCAAGATATTGCCAAACAGTTACTTGGCCGTTTATCCTTAAGGCCTAAAGATTACTCCCATCATTTTCAACATATTACGAAGGAATAAAATCGCATGAGCATTAAATCAGATCGTTGGATCCGTCGCATGGCTACAGAACAAGGCATGATCGAACCGTTCGTTGACGGTCAGGTGCGTGATACCGATGCAGGGCGCATTATTTCTTATGGCGTATCGAGTTATGGTTACGATGTACGTTGCGCAAACGAATTTAAAATATTTACGAATATTAACTCGGCGGTTGTCGATCCAAAGAACTTTACCGCAGATAGTTTTGTGGATGTGAACAGTGATGTGTGTATTATCCCCCCCAACTCTTTTGCCTTGGCGCGCACCGTTGAATACTTTCGCATTCCTCGTAATGTATTGACGATTTGCTTGGGTAAATCGACCTACGCGCGATGCGGTATCATCGTGAATGTCACGCCGCTAGAGCCTGAATGGGAAGGCCACGTTACACTGGAATTCTCTAACACGACACCGTTGCCGGCTAAGATTTACGCAGGCGAAGGGGTTGCTCAATTTTTGTTCTTAGAGTCTGATGAGCAATGTGAGACTTCATATAAGGATAAAAAAGGGAAGTATCAGGGGCAGACTGGTGTCACGCTACCCACAACCTAAATAACTTGCTTCTTTTGTGGTCATCCCGGCCTTGAGCCGGGATCTCCATCTATTGCCACTGTATTTCCAGTGTCTTGGGGGCTTTGTTGAAAACTCGCGCAAAATCGTGCTACAATCTCCTCGTTTTGAATCACCACGCTTGTTCCTCATGCGATCTGTTGGGTGCCCCTAGGGGTAGCAGATCTGGACAAGCGGTCGCATAACCCAGGAGAAAAAAATGAGTGTATCTATGCGCGATATGTTGCAGGCCGGTGTCCATTTTGGTCATCATACCCGGTACTGGAACCCTAAAATGGCTGAATATATATTCGGCGCCCGTAACAAAATCCATATCATCAACTTAGAAAAATCTTTACCGATGTTTCGTGATGCGATTAATTTTATTAGTCACACTGCGGCAAACCGTGGAAAAGTTTTATTTGTTGGTACGAAACGTGCGGCACGTGACATTATTAGCGAAGAAGCAAAACGTTGCGGCATGCCTTATGTTGATTACCGCTGGTTGGGCGGCATGTTGACGAACTACAAAACAGTCCGTCAATCAATTAAACGTTTGAAAGAATTGGAATCTATGCGCGAGAGCGGCAAGTTCCAACGGTTTACAAAGAAAGAAGCGATCACTTTAACGCGTGAACAAGAAAAACTTGAGCGTGGTTTAGGTGGTATCAAGGACATGAATGGTTTGCCTGATGCAATCTTTGTTGTTGATGTAGCCTACGAAAATATTGCCATTCAAGAAGCAAATAAGCTTAAAATCCCTGTGATTGGTGTGGTAGATACAAATAATAACCCTGACAATATCGATTATATTGTGCCGGGTAATGACGATGCTTTTGGCGCTATTCGTTTGTATTTGAAAGCGGCTGCAGATGCGATTCTTGAAGCACGCACACAATTAGCGGCACAAGATGCGTTGGTTGAAAAGAGCAAACCTAAGCCTGAACAAAAAGTGAAAGATAAGAAAAAAGCAACAGCAGATGCAACCAAGAAAACAGTGAAACGGACAACGAAAAAAGCTGACGGCGCTGAAGAAAAAGCACCAGCGAAAAAAGCAGATGCTGCGAAGAAAACTGAAGCTGCAGCAGAAACTGCTGAAACAAAAACAGGCGAGGAATAATACCATGACAACGATTAGTGCGGCTCTAGTTAAAGAGCTACGTGAGCGTACCGGCGTTGCAATGATGGCATGTAAAAAAGCCTTAGTTGAAGCGGGTGGTGACATTGATAAAGCGATTGAAGACATGCGTAAGTCAGGCGCGGCTAAAGCGGTGAAAAAAGCCGGTCGTGTTGCTGCAGAGGGCGCGATTGTCGCTTTGCATGATGCGAGTAAAAAAACTGCTGTTATCGTAGAAGTAAACTGTGAAACAGATTTTGTAGCGCGTGATGAAAACTTCTTGGCATTTGCCAATGGTGTTGCAAAAACAGCGCTAGCAACGGGTCACACAGATCTCGATACGTTAAAAACAACCCCGATGGATGGTGATAGCGCCAACATTGAGGATGTCCGTTTAGCCTTGGTGACAAAGATTGGTGAAAACGTCAATATTCGTCGCGCAGCCTTATTAAAAGGTGATAACTTGGGTGTGTATTCTCATGGCGGGCGTATTGCCGTGATTTCTACACTGACTGGCGGTGATGCAGATTTAGCAAGAGACATTTCTATGCACGTTGCGGCCAGCAACCCTGCTGTTGCAAAACCAGAAGATGTGTCTGAATCTATGATCGATGCAGAAAAAGCAATCTTTGTTGCGCAAGCAAAAGAAAGTGGCAAGCCTGACAATATCATTGAAAAAATGATCACAGGTCGTGTTCAAAAATTCTTGAATGAAGTGAGTTTGACGGGGCAGCCTTTCATCAAAGATCCCAGCCAAACGGTTGGCGCTTTGTTGCAGTCCAAAAATGCGACGGTTGATCAATTCATCCGTTTTGAAGTGGGCGAAGGGATTGAAAAGAAAGTAGAGAACTTTGCAGAAGAAGTGATGGCGCAAACACGCGCTTAGCGTTGTTTGAGTCATCCCGCGCGGCTGTTAGCTGTCGTCTGTCATCTCGCGCTTGACGCGGGATCTCCTGGCAGAACTAGTGAGTATGCTAGTGCTTGATGACTGCATTTTTGAATGTTTCTTAGAAGCGGTGCGATGTGTTTTTCAAAAAGCGTCGAAGGCATGGATAGCCTTCGTCGAGCGCCACGGATGGCTTTATGCGTCTTTTTGAAAAATATATCGTGCTGCTTCCCAAAGAAAAATCGATAATACTGTAAGAAGGATCGTATTCTCATGCCAAAATCCCTGTACAAACGTGTCTTACTAAAACTCAGTGGCGAAGCATTTGTTCCACAACAGGGACAACAAGGCATTGATACGAATGCGCTTGCGCAACTGGCTAGCAAAGTCGTTGCTATGCATAAAACAGGTGTGCAAGTCGCGATTGTTGTGGGTGGCGGTAATTTATTCCGTGGTGATGCCTTATCTAAAACTGGGATGAATCGCATTACAGCGGATCAAATTAGTATTTTGGCCACTGTCATGAATGCATTGGCATTTCGTGAATCACTAGAAGAAGCCGGTGCGCTCACCTGCGTTCAATCTGCGGTTGATATCTCTGGTTTTGTTGAACCTTTCAATCGCCGTCAAGCGATTGAGCACTTAAACAATGGCCGCATTGTTGTGTTTGCTGGTGGCACAGGCAACCCATTGGTGACGACAGATTCTACTGCGAGTTTGCGCGCCATTGAGATTGATGCTGATGTGCTACTGAAGGCCACCAAGGTGGACGGCATTTATGACGGCGACCCAAAAACCAATCCAAAAGCAAAACGCTTTTCAACACTGACTTACAATGACGTGATTCAACGTGATTTATGTGTAATGGATCTTGCTGCTGTGTGCATGTGTCGTGACAATAAAATGTCGCTGCGTGTATTTAATATGTATGAAGAAAATGTTTTTACCCATGTTCTTACCGATGACAGTATCGGTACGATGGTAGGAGATTAGATAATGATTGATGACGCAATTAATGCGGCCAAGCTGCGTATGCAAAAGGCCTTAGATGCATTGCAACATGAGCTTTCACGCTTACGTACGGGACGTGCGCATCCAAGTATTTTAGAGCATGTGATGGTGCCTTATTACGGTAATGATACGCCGCTGAGTCAAGTTGCGACGATTAACGTAGGGGATGCACGAACACTGACAGTGACGCCTTGGGAAAAAACCTTGATGGGTGCGATTGAAAAAGCGATCATTCAAGCAGACTTAGGTTTAAATCCTGCAAATTCTGGTGACATGATTCGTGTGCCTTTACCGGCATTGACCGAAGAGCGTCGTCGTGATCTAGCAAAAGTGGTTAAAGCGGAAGGCGAAAATGCCAAAGTGTCTATTCGTAATGCACGTCGTGATGCGAATCAACAACTGAAAGATGCGGTAAAAGCAAAAGAATTGACAGAAGATGATGAGCGTCGCGGTCAAGATCGCGTGCAAAAAGTCACGGATCAATTTATTGCGGATGCCGATAAAATACTGGCAGATAAAGAAACTGAAATTATGGCTGTCTAAATGAAGTCCTCAATACCGCGCCATATTGCCATTGTGATGGATGGTAACGGTCGTTGGGCAAGTCAGCGTGGTTTGTCTCGTGCGGAAGGCCATAAAGCCGGTTTGGAAGCACTGAAATCCGTTATTAAAGCCTGCGCACAGCGCGGCATTAAAGCATTAACTGTCTTTGCATTTAGTACTGAGAATTGGGGTCGTCCAGCCTCGGAAGTGCGTCAACTTTTTGATTTGTTTCTGCATGCACTCACGCATGATACACAAAGCTTGCATGAAAATGGTATTCGTTTACGTTTCATTGGCGATCTCACCGCGTTTGAACCGGCGTTGCAAGAAAAAATGCGAGAAGTCGAACAAGCTACTCAGCACCATCAACAATTAACCTTAGCCGTCGCCGTGAATTATGGCGGGCACTGGGATATTGTACAAGCAACAAAGCAGATTGCGGCAGCTGTGCAAGCAGGACGTTTGCAGCTTGATGATATTGATGCAAACAGCATGGAAACGTATTTAAGCACACATGCTTTGCCGCCATTAGATTTATTTATTCGTACCAGCGGCGAGCAACGTATTAGTAATTTTCTTAATTGGCAATTGGCTTATAGTGAATTATTTTTTACTGAGACTTTGTGGCCAGATTTCGATGATGCAGCACTGCAACAAGCTTTAGCGCAATACGCACTGCGTGAACGTCGTTACGGAAAAACCAGCGAACAATTATCGGGAGTTGATACATGTTAATGAAGCGTACGATCACAGCGATTATGCTTATTTCAGCCGTTTTGTTGCTGTTGTTTCATGCCTCAGCGCCTGTATTTACTATTGCATGTCGCGTGCTGATGTTTGCATTATTGTGGGAGTGTATGGGGGTGATGGGGGTTCATCGTTTATGGCAACGTTTAGGCTGGTTGTTGCTGGGTGCACTACTTCTATATGTGTTTTCACACAAGGTGCCGATGATATTCTGGTGGTGCAGTCTTGGGTTGTGGGGTATGGCGGCCGTGGCGATTAGTTTATTTCCGCGAGGCCAAATGATTTGGCAGCATTCCTGGTTTAGCATGGGTATTGCTTTGTGGATGATGTTGGCAGCCTGTCTTGGTTTTATACAACTGCGCCATATGCAGCAAGGGCAGTGGCATATATTAACCTTGTTAATTTTGGTGTGGTCCGTCGATATTGCGGCTTATTTCTTTGGTCGTTTTTTAGGGAAGAGACGTTTCTTACCTGCGGTCAGTCCCAATAAAACATGGGCGGGTTTCTTTGGCGCTTTATTCGCGGTGATGGCCGTTGGTCTTGTGCTGCAACATCAATTGCATCTTTTGCCGCATTACGATGCCGTCTTGTTTTTGTCGGCCGGTATTTGGTTGGCGACCATCGTAGGTGATTTTTTTGAAAGCATGTTAAAACGTTGTTATCACGTGAAGGATAGCGGCCATTTTTTACCTGGTCATGGGGGCTTGTGGGACAGGTTGGATGGTCTTTTGGCTGCAGTACCTATTTATGTTGTTGTCGCGCGTTTTATGCTACAGTAAACGCCCGAAAAAGGTGACTAATTCAATGACAATGAAACGTTTTCTTAGCACATTACTAGTGTGTTCTGGTTTAGCTGGTCAAGCCTTGGCGTTCCAGCCATTTGTTGTCCGCCATATTCAATTTTCAGGTTTAAAACACATTGCGCGAGGCACAGCGTTAAATGCATTACCCATTAAGGTGGGCGATAGCTTAGCTGACAATGATACAACACAACTTATCGAAAGCTTATACCATACTGGATTTTTTGACCGCATTGCGCTTAAGAAGAAAGGCCAAACATTGTTGGTGCAAGTGCTGGAGCGGCCTACCATTGCAGGTGTAAGTATTGTCGGTAATGATTTGCTACCCACAAAACAGTTACAGGATGCGTTAAAGTCACAAGGCTTACAAACGGGGGATATGTTAAATCCTGCGTTGCTAGATAACGTCAAGCAAAGTTTAATTGAACAATACTACGGTGTTGGTAAGTATAATGCGCGTGTTGACATGAGCACGTCTCCGGCGACGCATGGTCGTGTAATGGTAAATGTTGTTATTTCTGAAGGCTTAACGGCGAAGATTGCTGGGATTCATTTGATTGGCAATCACACCTTCGATGCAAAAACCTTAGCAAAACAATTTGTTTTAACCACGCCAAACATTGCGGCATTTTTCACACAGCG
Organism: marine bacterium B5-7; assembly: GCA_021604705.1. Classification (NCBI taxonomy): domain Bacteria; kingdom Pseudomonadati; phylum Pseudomonadota; class Gammaproteobacteria; species marine bacterium B5-7. Next base: position 6,476 of record BQJM01000040.1, read on the forward strand.
TGATCAGTATTCTCGCGATAAATTACAAGCGAGTGTTGAAAAGCTTCGCTCATTTTATTTAGATCAAGGTTACATCGAGTTTGAAGTGCGATCGACGCAGGTTTCATTAACGCCTGATAGAAAACACGTTTATGTGACTGTTAGCATTCGAGAAGGGCAGCAATATCGCTTGAGTAGTGTTGGCTTTAAGGGGCAAAAAGTTTTGCCAACGAAAGTGTTGCGTAAGTTATGTGACATGCATATAGGCGATATTTTCTCACGTAAACAGGTCATGGCTGCACGGAAAGCACTTAGCGAAAAGTTGGGTGAAAAAGGCTACGCTTATCCAAAAATAAAAGTGCTCCCTAAGCTCAACAAGAAAAACCATACTGTTGATTTATCTTTTGATATTCATCCGGGACGATTAATTTATGTGCGCCGTGTCTCGTTCTCTGGTAACACACAAACACAAGATATCGTCATGCGTCGCACGATGCGTCAAATGGAAGGCGGGCTTGTGAATAGCAAAGCGATTAAATCATCGGTGCGTCAGTTGAATTTGCTGGGTTATTTCAAAGATGTGCAAGTAAAAATGCAACGCGTACCGCATACGCCGGATCAAGTTGATGTGCATTTTAAAGTGAAAGAGGTACCTTCTTCGCAAGCGACATTTGGTGTGGGTTACTCATCATTAGATGGATTCTTGATTCAAGCGGGTTTAGCTCAGCCTAACTTTATGGGGACAGGGAAAGAACTTAACGTTAACTTTGCCAATAGCTTCGCAACACGTTCGTATAGTGTGACTTACAATAATCCTTATTATACCGTCAATGGTGTGAGTCGTGGCTTTGGCATGCATTATCAGACCAGTGATCCGGGTCGTGTGAATATTTCTAATTACACCATGGATAATTTAAGTGGGTCGATGTTTTATGGTTTCCCACTGACTGAAAATAATCGCTTTTCGCTAAGTTTTGGTGCGAAGCATCAACATCTTAAAACATCAAGTAATACCTCGACGCAGGTACAAGATTTTATTAATGCAAACCATACGACTTTCCAGCAGTTTTCGATTGGTGGCGGCTGGTCTTACAATGGCTATGATCAAATGCCATTTACGACCAAAGGGTTGCGTCAATCATTGAGCGCGAGCCTGACGGGTCCCTTAGATAAAGAATCTTTAAGTTATTATCGTTTGAATTATGTTGCCCATTATTTTCATCCCCTTTACAAAAAATCATGGATTGCTTCATTCATGCTGAACGCGGGATATGGTGATGGCTTTGCGGGGACAAAGGGCTTACCTTTCTTCGAAGATTATTATGCCGGTGGCATAGGTTCTGTGCGCGGTTATGAAGGGAATACCTTGGGACCTAGAGATTCCAATGGTGATTCCTTGGGGGGTAACGTGGCCTTAACGGGTTCTGCGGAATTGTTCTTCCCTAATCCCATTAAAGATGGTTCATTGCGTACAGGTGTGTTTGTTGATACGGGTAACGTGTTCCAAACCGTTAGTGCGTATGGTATGAAAGCGACAGGTGTTGATCTGAGTGATTTGCGTTATACCGCAGGTCTGGGTGTTGAGTGGCGTAGCCCGTTTGGTATTATCCAAGTGAGCCTGGCTGAACCCTTAAATGAGCAAACCGGCGATCATACTGAATTCTTCCAATTCCAAATTGGTACTAGTTTTTAACCGAGGAGATAACTGAATGAAACAATATCTTATAACAGCGTTATTCGCTGCAACAACGATGGCATCTACAGCGTTTGCTGCGGATCATGCGATGAAAATTGGTGTACTGGACGTGAATCAATTATTGCGTCAATCGCCACAAGTGCAGGTGATTACACAAAAATTGAAATCTCAATTTAAATCACGTCAAGATTCATTTAAACATGCGGGTGATAAATTACAGTCAGAAATGAAAAGTTTCCAAAAGAACAGTGCTGTGATGAGTGCATCACAACGTGAGAAAGCGCAAGAGCAAATTGCGAAAGACCGTCGTGATATCGCACGTATGCAACAAGATTTGCGTGATGATATGTCGCTTGCACAAAATCAAGCGATGCAAACTTTTCTCGCGAAAGTAAATAAAGCCGTTACAGCATTCGCAAACAAAGGTCATTATGATTTGATTCTTCAGCGCGAGGGGGTTCCTTTTGTGTCGAAAGAGGCGGATGTGACTGCTGCGGTGTCTGAAGCCTTAAAATGAGTCAGTTAAGCTTACAAAAACTCGCGGACGAACTGGATGTTTCTGTCGAGCATGGCGATACCCTTATTGACAGTATTGCGCCGTTACATACGGCGCAAGCGGGTCAATTAAGTTTTTATACCAATCCCAAGCACCATTCAGCTTTACTCAATACTAAAGCCAGCGCTGTTTTAATTAAAGCAGAGCATGTTGCTGATTCTCCTGTGCCGGCAATCGTTGTGCCCGATCCCTTGCTTGCTTTTTCTATCTTAGGTAAACATTTTGATCGTACGCCAAGTTATGCGCCGGGAGTGCATGCGACAGCTGTGATTGGTGAAGACTGCCAGCTTGCTGATAGTGTTTATATTGGTCCTCATGTTGTATTGGGCCAGGGTGTTCAGCTTGGAGAGCATGTATGTATCGAGGCAGGCTGTGTGATTGGCGATCGTGTACAACTGGGTGAGCAGTCGCGCTTACGCCCACGCGTGACACTGTATCATGATGTTTGCATCGGGGCTCGGGTGATGATTCATGCGGGTGCTGTGATTGGTAGCGACGGTTTTGGGAATGTCCGTACCGCGGAAGGTTGGCAGAAGGTCCCACAAATTGGCGCGGTAACGATTAATGATGATGTTGAGATTGGCGCGAATACGACGATTGATCGCGGTGCATTGACGGATACGCAGATTGGTCAAGGCGTGAAAGTGGATAACTTGGTACAGGTCGCGCATAATGTTGTCATCGGCGATCGTACGGCGATTGCAGCAGGCACGGGTATTGCGGGTAGTACGCAGATTGGTAAAGATTGTCTGATTGGTGGTAATGCTGGGGTAAATGGCCATATCAGTGTGTGTGATGGCGTGGTGATTACCGGTATGACTATGGTCACAAAAACAATTACGAAACCGGGGATGTATTCTTCGGGTACGGGCCTATTAGAGAATAAGCAATGGCGTCGTAATGCAGCACGCTTCAGACAGCTGGATAAATGGATCAAGCAACTGCAACAATTGTTGCAATCGACAATAAATAGTGAGGGGAAATAAGTATGTCAGTCGTGATGGATATTCATGATATTTTGGAACACTTGCCACAACGGCCGCCATTTTTAATGATCGATCGTGTGATTGAGTTCATTCCGAATGAGTCATTGGTTGCTATTAAGAATGTAACGATGAACGAACCTTTTTTTGCAGGACATTTTCCTGGACGTCCTGTGATGCCGGGCGTGATGATTTTGGAGGCCTTGGCGCAAGCGGGCGGTATACTTGCACAGAAGAGTTCAAAAGCAGGTAATCGCGGTGAAAACTACATTTATTTATTTGCTGGTGTCGATAAGGCACGTTTTAAGCGTGTTGTTGAGCCGGGCGATCAAATGCGTTTAGAAATTAAAGTGCTAAGCGTGCGTCGTGATTTCTGGAAAGTACAAGGTATTGCGCGTGTTGGTGATGACATCGCGTGTTCAGCAGAATTAATGAGTATTGGTAAGGATATGGCGTCGTGATCAAGGAAAAAGAGGCAAGCGTGATAGATAAGCGAGCAGAAATACATGCATCTGCAAAGATTGCAGCAGGGGTAACGATTGGACCTTGGTCTGTGATTGGTGCCGATGTGGAAATTGGTGAAGGCACTGTCATTGAATCACACGTTGTGATCAAAGGGCCAACGACCATTGGTAAGCATAATCATATTTACCAATTTTCTTCGATTGGAGAAGATCCGCAAGATTTAAAATTCCGAGGTGAAAAAAGTCGTTTAGAGATTGGCGATCATAATTTGATTCGTGAATTTGTGACGCTTAATCGCGGCACGGAAGTTGGGGGTAATGTAACGAAAATCGGTAGCCACAATTTATTGATGGCCTATGTGCACATTGCGCATGACTGCATCGTTGGCGATCACATTATTTTTGCGAATAATGCGTCTTTATCGGGCCATGTGATTGTCGAAGATTATGTGAATCTTGGTGGGTTTTCTGCGGTGCATCAATTTTGTCGCATTGGTACGTACGCTTTTGTAGCGCGCTCGATGGTGACTAAAGATGTGTTGCCTTACGTTAAAGTGGCTGGTCCTGATTCGGGTTTGTATGGGATTAATCGCATTGGTTTAGAGCGTCATGGTTTTGATGAGGACAGCATCGCTGCCATTCAAAAAGCCTACAAAATTATCTTCCGCAACAAACTCACGGTTGAAGAAGCGCTTGCAGAACTCAAACCCTTAGCTGAGAAATACGATGCTGTTCAAGCATTGGTGGATGGTTTAAATAAAAGTACACGTGGTATTTTACGGTAGCGCGGTCGTTTAGTGCGACAGCTGTCGTTCCAGCACTGCAACCACGGTCATTCCGGGCAACCACTGTCATCCCGCACTTGATTGTACGGACCGGGGACATAGGTAACAAACGTTCGAGGACATAGGTAACAGATTGCCGTAAGGTATCAAGTTTAAAAATGATACTTACGGAGTCACGTTATGCCATGGCAGGAGAACGACCTAATGTCTTTGAAACAAGAATTTATTGAGCAAGCACAACAGCATGTCATGAGCTTTTCAGCCTTGTGTGCGCGTTACAAAATTGCTAGAAAAACGGGCTATAAATGGGTGCGTCGCCATGCAGAAAATCCTGCGCATGGGTTACGTGCACAGCCTACAACACCTAAAACTATTCCTAATGCGACCCCAACCGCTGTGGTTGACCACATTGTAAGTGCTAGGCAACGTTTCCCTACCTGGGGCGGCCGTAAGCTTCGCGCCTACCTTATGCAAGAAGGCATCAACGATGTACCCGCAGCCAGCACCATCAGTGGTATTTTAAAGCGCGCGGGTTATATTCAAAAAGATAGTTGCGCTAACCGCGCAACTTCTCGTTTTGAACATGTCGCCCCAAATCATCTTTGGCAAATGGATTTCAAAGGACACTTTGCTTATGAACAAGGCCGCTGTCACCCTCTTACCATTATTGATGACCACTCCCGGTTTTCAATTCACTTATCAGCGTGTATGAACGAACGTTATTCAACGGTAAAAACACAGTTAATTAAGGCCTTTGAGCGATATGGTTTGCCCGAACGGATTAACGTCGATAATGGTGCGCCTTGGGGGTCGATATTTGCTGTCTGTCGCTATACCAGCTTATCTCTTTGGTTAATTGAGCATGGCATTAAGGTCAGCTACTCTCGGCCAAGGCATCCTCAGACGAATGGGAAGATAGAGCGCTTTCATCGCACGTTAAAACAAGAGTTGCTAACGTCACGTTATTTTAGACAGCTGGATGATATACAACAGGCATTCGATGAGTGGCGAGACTGCTATAATTTAGTGAGGCCCCATGAAGGGATTAACAATAGTGTGCCAAGTAAACGCTATCATATCAGTTATCGTCAGTACCATCATGAAATCCAAGGGTACGACTACGCCGCTGATTATCAGGTGAAACGTGTCAGCTGTCGCGGTCGTATTTCACTGGATGGAAGACAGATTTTTATTGGCATTCCCTTTGCAGGCAAGCAGGTGGGCATACGGTGCAATGCGTCAGATGCGATGCGAGATATCTATTATCGACATCAGCGGCTAGGTCACGTAGCGCTCAG
>BQJM01000041.1 GCA_021604705.1 marine bacterium B5-7
GTGTTGTTTTTTAATAGTGTTTCGTAAGTGGCTATATCGGCAGTGTATAAACTATCGAACAAGGTTCTGGTCGCCTCAATATTAGGCTCGGTATTTCCAGGTAGCATAATTGAGAAGTATGCACGGATGGCATCGGTGTCAATGGGATCGTACCTTTTGCTCAAATGATCAAGCTTAAAATGCATTGCACGACAAATGGTTTCATTGAAATCACTTGGGTTAATTAATTCAAAATAAATGGGGTACTTACTTCCTACTGCAGCATCGACACGGCGAAGCACAGGTTGTTTGGCCGCTAGCATCGCGATGCGATAAAGCTGAGTTTCGTATGTTGCTACGGCAGCTTCTTGGTTGACGATCCCATCTCCTGGTGCAACGATAGGGTATGCTTGATTGCCATAAGATAAGGTAAATGCAGCAATGGGGGATAATTCGCTAGGAACTTCTTTACCTTCAAAACCAATTAACATGGGATAATCCTTTGGATTGTTTTAGAGGGCCCCATTCTAAAGAATTTTAGGCGGTGTGTCAGCTAAAGGGCGAGAGAGTCCCGCTGTTGGGTGTCATCTCACTATCTGAGTCATCACTCTCGGTGTGTGGCGAATCAGGCTGTTCCCAAAAGCCATGATATTCAAACTGTCTTGCTGCAAACTCTTCATGTAATATGGCTTTTTTCTGTTTGGTCAGTGCAGCCGGCAAGAAAGGGATGCCCGCAGCCATCATACTGCCAAAGGCCGTAATAATCACGGTACCCATATTATGTAACCCTAAATTTTCTGAAAAGAAAATGGGTAACATATGGAAAGATCCTGAAGAAGCAGGCATACAAAAAGGAAGCGCTGTTGTGAAATACAACATGGCGCCCAGAGAAAAGTAGGCTAAGGCCATCCAGGCATAATGTTTCCAGCTATGCTGAATCCCCTGTTTTTTATCACGATAGACATGACAAATAATCGCAACATCTGTCATGACAATGCTGGATAGTAGGGCAATCATGATATGAAAAAACTGTCCATGTGGAGAAAGCAAGATGCCTGATAGCGCCATCTGCAAGACAAAAGTCATTAAGGTCCAGGTAAGAATGGGTGCTGTTGAAATTAATATTTGTTGCAGGGCATGCATATGAAGCGATTGTTGTTCCAACGGTGTGAGTATTTTTTTATGGTAGTAATTCTTGAAGTCACGTTTATTTAAAAGATAAAAGCTAAGTGATGAGGCAATCGTTACGCCCAGTAAAATGCCTAAAAATGGCCACCCACTAAATAATTGAAATAAAAATGGTACCGGCGCCATCAGCAAAACAAGGTATAAGAAGTTGGTTTTTGGCGAATCGGGGATGACCGGTGCGATTAAATTTTTTTCTAGCCAGTCTTTGAATTTTTTCGTGCTAACAACGTAGTAAGTTGTGTCTTCATCGTAATGATACTCAATGTTGCGTGGGTTGACTAAGTAATACCGCTGGTCTTTTTCATAAATAATCGCGGTGTCTTGGGGCTCTTCCGCGTCGCGTCTTGTGCCTTTTATCTCACTTTCTATTGTTTCTTTCTTTTTTCTTTTTTTGCGTGTGCCATCGATGGTTTCTGGATCCAAGCGTTCCAGTTGAGCAGGCCAACAAATTTCGATATCTTGTATTTCACGAGAAAACAGCATGGTATGTCCGGTCTAAGTGATTTTTTTCATTTTTAATAAATGTACGCGGCGCTGATCGGCACGTAGCACAGTAAATTCAAATTGATCGATGATGATGATGTCACCTGGCTCTGGTAATTTACCCGCCTTTTTATTCATTAAACCGCCAATAGTATCGAATTCATCATCGTTGTACTGCGTACCAAAGTGAAGATTGAAGGCTTCTAGCGTTGTGAGCGCTTTAATCGTGTAAGTGCCATCGTCTAGGGTTTTGATGGTATCTTTGGGATCGATATCGTGTTCATCTTCAATTTCTCCTACGATTTGCTCTAGCACATCTTCGATGGTGACTAGTCCGGCAGGTGCACCGTACTCATCGATGACAACCGCCATGTGATTATGTGATTTTCTAAAAACGCGTAATAGTGCATCTAAACGTTTGCTTTCCGGTACGACAATGACGGGGCGCAATAGCTCGTGCAAATCAAACTGCTGATCTTCACGGCGAAGAAAAACGCCTAACAAATCTTTTGCGAGTAAAATGCCGATAACCTCGTTGTCTTCCGTGTCAAACACAGGGAAACGCGAGTGGGCAGAATCAACAATAACGGGCAGCATCGCATCTAGTGTTTGATCTTCTTGTATAACGACCATTTGTGCTTTAGGAATCATAATGTCTCGCGCTTGCAAGCCCGATACTTGCAACACACCTTCAATCATGTCGAGTGAATCGGCATCTAGTAAATTACTGCCGTGTGCATCACGCAGCAGCTGCACTAATTCAGCTTGGTCTTGTGGTTCGCGGGATAATAATTTGCTGAGTTTATCTAGCCAGCTTGGCTCATGCGTCTCGGTCTGCATAGGGATCATCTATTCCTAATGTCGCTAGTAATTTAATTTCTAAATTTTCCATCTGTTCGGCATCTGTTGTGTCGATGTGATCGTAACCCAATAAATGCAAGCAGCCATGTATCACCAAGTGTGCCCAGTGCGCCTTGGTGGATTTGCCCTGGGTGGCAGCTTCTTCTGCCATGAGGGGGGCGCAAATTACCAAATCACCTAAGTAATCTTGGAGCGGACTTTCATTGGGGAAGGATAGCACATTTGTCGGTTTTTGTTGTTTACGGTATTGGAGATTCAGTTGCTCACTCTCGATTTTATCGACAAGGCGAATGGTGATCTCTGTGCTTGCATGGGCTGAATCAATAGCCAAGGCCGCCCATTGCTGAAAGTCGCCTGCGGATGGCAGGGGAGCGTGCGTCGTTGCTAACTGTAAATCAAGAATAATAGGCATAATCCCGTTATATTAAAGTAGACAAAAAATAAGTCAATGCTATAATCAGCTTCTTTCAAAACGCTGGGTTTTCTGTGCCTCACTAACCAGGTGAGCTTAAAATAGCGTTTGAAAGCTACTTGCAGTATATGCTGTGAGCATTAAAATAACACACATCTAATAAAGGTAATCACTATGCAACTTTCTCCCCTGATCTGTGACCTACTAACCGCTGAAAAAACATTGAGTGATCTCTCTGTGCCGGCGTGGTTTGAGCCTTCTTTGACGGGCTTAATCCCGCTACATGTATTGATCAAGGAGGAGGGCAACGCATCTTTCCTGCTGGAACAACTTAATCAGAACCCTGAGCTGCGCGATCAGTTACGTGAGGCCATGACGACTGTATTTCGCCCCACACAGATGAGGCAAAATTCTGAGTTAACTGGCAAGCCCTTGGTGTTAGAACAGTTGGTGGTTTATATAGATGAGGCTAATGTACTGCATTATGCGGACAATAGTCGCGTGTTTTGTGATAAGAGGATTGCTATTGCGGATGATGAGCGAGATGTAGCGAGACCTGCGGTAAAATATGCAACTTATTTTTATTTGTTGCCAGATGATATTCAAGCGCAATTATCGCTTGCAACCGTTATGCTAAATCGAGAGTGTCCCCCTGAGATCTGTCAGGCGCTTGAGGAAAACAATCAATTTGAGTATGGGGCCTTAAGCCTAGATTTTGATTTAGATGAGTATGTTAATACAACACCGTTAAGACACCTCTTGCTAGAAGATTTGTCGGAGGGCGCAGCGTTGATTGCCGACCTATTCCAAGGTGAGTATGATCCCGCAGGGTTGATCGCCACAATCAATGCACCTGTGTTAACTGATGACCCAGATAGTCACGAAGCTATCTCTGCTTGGGGTGCTCTGTTAGAGAATCCAGCAGGTTTCGCGATATTGTTGGCATGGTTTGAGGCGGACAACTTTATGCAGGCATATCAGAGCGTAGCTCATGAACCCTTAATAGAGCAGGCTGATTTGTTAGCAAAACGTTTAGATCGATTACGCGGTAGAGATCAAGATAGGTATGATCGAGTTTGCTCAAGACTAAGCGAATATTTACCCGCTATTAAAACGGCGGTTGATGGGGTTGATGTGCGCAATATACCCCAAGGTCGCTTGCAATTTTTTCAGCTAGAGGGCCAGGGGGTTGCTGAAAGAGGAGCCCAAGCATTAGCGCGGTCCATGCTAGCTTGCCTCGATAGGGCTCAGGGGCCAGCAGCTAACGCGAGAAGATATCGCTAGCAGCGTTAAGAGTGAACCCAGGAAATGATGATGTTATATTTTTTCCTGATTCTGAACCATACTTTATGTGCAGGCAAAGGAAAGCCTGATGCGTATATGACTAATCCCAATGAACAAGGTGTTTACCATGCAACTGCCCCCCGAGATTCTTAACCTGTTAACCAGTGAACAAAACAAAACATTCACTCTTGACGACTGCTTAACATCTTTCTTCAATGGCGGTAATGCGCTACATATTTTGGCTGGAAATTCTGACGCTTTGCCAGGTCTGAATACTTTGTGGCGCAATAGCTCCCCTGATGATCGTGCGAAAATACGAGCGGCAATGACCAGCGTGTTTACGCCTACGGAAACATCTGGAGTATGTGAGGCAACAGATAAGCCCTTGTACTTAGAGAAGATGGTGGTTTATGGTGAACGGAATACTGATCTGCGTGAGACCCCTGATACTGCTGAAGCGCCTGATACTGAAACGTCTGTTAAGTGTGTATACGACTATGCCACCTTCAACAAAGCTATTCTCGATGAAGATAGCGTGCCCGTTTCTTTCTCTAACACCCAGTGGGCAACGTATTTTTATTTGTTGCCAGAAAATATTCAGCAGGTTTTGGCTTACAAAGAAACAACACATGGAGAAACACGTCTTTCTCCAGATAGGGTCTCATACGATGACGTTCAGCATGCGGCAGGTGTTAACCAGTTTGACGGCGTGAATTTATCTCAGAAATTTGATTTGAGTGATTATGTGGGCACAATGCCGCTTTCATTTCTACTGGTGAATTCAGAGGGCCAAGCGCTAGCGCGAGAAATGTTTGATGATCTTCAAGGCGAGCATGTAAATGCGATTATTGCAGCCTTGAATGCACCAGCGCCGATTGAGAATCGAAATGAAAATGAGGAGAGTGTCACGGGGTGGACATGTCTGTTAGAAACAGAGACAGGCTTTTCACTTTTCTTAAGCTGGTTTTCTTCACCTGTTTTCCGCGAAGCGTATCAAGAATCTGAACAGCAGACATTAATTGATAATGCTGAGTTATTAGTAAAACGTTTGCGGAGATTACAAAGAGAAGATCCTGCTAAACATGATGAAGTGACAGGCATTTTAAGAGAACAATTTTCTGCGGTTATGCAGGCTGTTGATGCCGTTCCAGTGGCAGGGCGGGGGCCGCAGTTTTTTGCTCAGCAGGCAGTAAATCGAGAACAAGTAGGTGGTCCCACAACGACTAGACGGCAAGAGAGAAACTTCTAGGCGTTGATCTCAACTACGTTACCACGCAATGAATTCGGCAAGGCTTCAGTGATTTCTATTTGAATGAGATCGCCGGTATTTGCAGACGCTGCGGCAAAGTTCACGACACGATTACATTCTGTGCGGCCTGAAAATTGGCCTTCGCCTCGTTTGGATGGACCTGTCACCAAAATCGTTTGCGTAGTGCCTATCAATGCTTGGCTGCGTCGCATTTGCTGTAGCTTTAAACGGTTTTGCATGATCGCTAAACGTTGTTTTTTTTCTTCTGGCGTTGTTTCATCCGGTAAGCTTGCTGCCGGTGTGCCAGGACGCTTGCTGTAGATAAAGCTGAATGAATTATCAAAGTCTATTTCTTGGATGAGGTCCATGGTTTTTTGAAAATCTTCAGGCGTTTCACCGGGAAAGCCCACAATGAAATCAGAGGTAATGCTAATGTCTGGACGCACTTTTTTCAGCTTGCGAATTTTTGACTTGAATTCTAAGACGGTATAGCCGCGCTTCATGTTGGAGAGCACGCGATCCGATCCGCATTGTACCGGTAGGTGTAACTGGTTACACAATTTTGGCACGTCTGCGTAAGCTTGAATTAAGCTATCAGAAAAAGCATTTGGGTGTGACGTTGTATAACGAATACGTTCAATGCCTTCAATTTCAGCCGTATAACGAATTAATAAGGCTAAATCAGCGGTGCCACCATCATGCATGGGGCCGAGATAATCATTCACGTTTTGGCCAAGGAAAGTAATTTCTTTGACGCCTTTTTCTGCCAGCACAACCGTTTCTGCAATCACATCATCAAAGGGGCGTGAAATTTCTGTGCCACGTGTGTAAGGCACCACACAAAAACTACAATATTTACTGCAACCTTCCATGATGGAAACAAAGGCGCTAGGGCCATCCGGTGTTGGGGTAGGCAAGCGATCAAACTTTTCAATTTCTGGAAAACTAATATCGACCACGGCTTTCTTTTGTGTGCGTGATTCCGCAATCATGTCAGGTAAGCGATGTAAGGTTTGTGGGCCAAATACAAGATCCACGTAAGGCGCACGTTTGACGATGGCCTCACCTTCTTGGCTGGCAACACAACCGCCGACGCCGATAATGATGTTCGGATTTTTTTCTTTTAGCTTACGGACACGACCTAAATCAGAAAATACTTTTTCTTGTGCTTTCTCTCGGACTGAGCAGGTATTAAAAAGCGCGACATCGGCTTCGTCGATATTCTCTGTCAGGGTTAAGCCATTTTCAGCCTTGAGAATATCAGCCATCTTTTCAGAATCGTAGACATTCATCTGACAGCCGTGAGTTTTGATATACAGTTTGGGCATGAGAAGTTTTACCAAATAAAAGTTGGCTGTATTTTAAACAGGGCGCAGCGCCAAGTCAAGCACTACTACGTCCATACGTTTCTTTAATAAAGGGCAGCAGTAAAATGCTGAGCACTGCGCAACCCGTTAGGGTGGAGAGGGCGAGAACGTAGCTATGGTGGCTGAACACGTGTACACCGTGTGAGATAGCCCCTTGCCAGTGCTGATCCAGGATTTCACCGATACCCGGTTGTAAGACGGCACCACTGGCCATGTTCAGTGTGTTCATAAAACCAATGGCTGTTCCGCTAAATAACACGGGGTTCGTTTCTTTAATGACAGCAAAGCTAGGCAAGAAACCGGCGGACAAGAAGCCAAAGAAAAATAACACAATGCACATGGTGAGCATGGATAGCGATGCATAAATGATGCCACATAAGCACAGTAATACGCCCAGTGATGCCATCCATAGGAATGGCATGCGTCGTCCGCACTTATCAGAGATGATACCAACAACAGGGCTTGCCACTAACCAACCCCAAAAGATAATTGAGTTTAATGCTGCCGCATGGGGACGGGTAATGTCGTATTGCGCGATTAAGAAAGAGGTTCCCCACAAAGAAGCGAACGCGGTGGTGGGTGCAAACATTAATCCACCGTATAGTGCCACAAGCCAAGAGGCAGGTTTTTTCACGATGTATTTGATGCCGGCGAGTAAGTTCTGTGTTTCTCCTTCAGTGGCATGCGGATTGTGGATGTCGCGAATGAAAACACCCATTAAAACAGCTAATACGACACCAGCAGCGCCTAAGGATAACATGGTGTTACGCCAATGAATGTGATTAATCAGCCATGCCAACGGTGCGTTACCGGCGATGGCACCTACCATACCTAAGCCAACCATTACGCCGGTGAGCAATGCAAAACGTTTTGCGGGAAAGTGGGTGGCGGCAATATTCAGACAACCCACCGCGGCAAAGGAGGCACCAAAACCAATCAGTGTTCGTCCCACTTGGGCCAACAATAAATGGTCGGCCATGGCAAACACAGCACAACCTGCCGCACTAATTAATGCTGCGGCAGTTAATAGTTTTCTCGAACCAAAACGATCGAGCAAAACACCGACAGGAATTTGCATGATCGCATAGGCATAGAAAAAGAACGCGGATAAGTTACCAACTTGTGAACCATCGGCATGAAAAGCATGCATGAGTTCGGGCACCATCACACTGGAAGAGACCTGCAAGAGAAAGCCATAAAAATAAAACAGCGCAGATAAAATGAACATTAACCATTTTAATCCGTTAGATTCGGTGTGAGAGGATGACATGAGATTCCTTTTTGATGGCGTTTTTGCAGAACGACCATTCAAACAAGTTGGTTAAAGATTGTCAAGTGAGCTGTCATGATCGCCATCTTTGTCATCCCGGACTTTGCTACTGTCATCCCGCGCTTGACGCGGGATCTCCAGCTATTCCAGTGGTAAACCCTGATTTTCAATACGTATGGCTTCTGCTATCCTACGTCACCTCTAAATTCTAAGAAATTGAGGTATTTATGTGTCCTGTGATGATTGAACCAGATGTGCGTCCCCAACCTGTAGAAGAATTCAGTACATTTGAAGTGAATTTTAACGAACTTTTTGATTGTCTAGTTAATACAGCTTATGGTTTAGCAAACAATGATCATCAACGTTTTGTTCGTTTAATTGCTCAACTGCGACGTACTGATATCTCGGACAAAGAAATGGAAAATGCGTGTGCGCTATTAGGGCAGCAGATAGCGACAGAAAGTATAGTAAGCTATAACAATATATCAGAACTACTACAACAACTTATTTCTGCTGAGCCTGGTTCGGAGATGATAAAAGAAACACTCATGAACTTGAGACGTCTATTGACCAACCCTTCTAGCCGCGATGCAGATTTGTTTATTGGCTTAGGGCAACCGAATGTGACACCAGGTTTAATTCAGCGGATGGCGTTGAGGCGGCTGGAGGGGTATTTAGAAGAGAATATTCAATTTGATGAACAAGCAGATTTCGATGAGCAGCAAATTGCGTCATTGAGAAGAAGTGTTGATCTGTTTTTAAGCGTGCGACCGATAGATCCTGAAGCCGTTGTTCAAGCAAGGTATACAGCGTTAGTAGCTGAGCTTGATGCTCGTGCTGATAAAAATGCAAGGCTAGAACGAGAAGTAAGCACATTAACTCAGCAACGCGACAGTGGGGAAATTGCGGAAGATTCAGATGATGAAAATGATGAAAATGATGAGCAGTATAATATGTCAGATAAATTCGTGCAGATCATTGCAATGATGGAAAGATCTGGTGGCATTAATGAGATGCTGACTAAAATGCTTAAGCAATTTCAACAGATAAAAGGAGATCAGTATAGTGCGCGCAATGAGAATATTAGGATTAAGGAATTCATCAAAGGTTATTTGCAAGTAAGGGCAGAAGCGAACATCAACTTCTCGCATCTTGATTTATCAGGGCTAGATCTTTCGAAGCTAGACTTGACGCGGGTAATTTTAGAAGGGGCGAACCTGTCGGATTGTAACCTGAATAGAACAACGCTAAGTCAAATTGCTGGCGCTAAATTTTCTCGCGCAAAATTACAAAATGCCACATTGGTTTCTGCTGCGGCGGAAGAGGCAGATTTTGAAGGTGCAAACTTGGAAGGAGCCAACTGTCGTGGCATGACAGCAACGCATGCAAATTTTTGTCTTGCTGATATTGATGATCAAACAGACATGGAAGATGTTGTGTTAAGTGGAGCACGATTTACTCAGGATAGTCTTGAGCCGCTATTGGGAGCTGCGCGAAACTCTTTTAATACCGCACAGGATGAGAGGCATGTAATTCGTCTGGATGGGATTGTAATTACTGGTGATCTTAGAGGATTAGATTTGTCTGGCTTATCGCTGATGGATGCTATTTTCGAAAGTGCTAACCTTACTGATGTTGATGTTACGAATACTTACCTAGACGGTATTCAGTTTAAAAACTGTATTATTCATCATTTGGCATTTGACGATCGCACGAGATTTTCCTCGTTACGCTTCCAGTCATCTGAAGTACACAATGATGCGGTTTTGTTTAAGTTTGCTGAGCTTGCGCATAATCAACCAGAAGGAAGGGGATTGTCCGGTCTTTCCGCGCCACTTTCTCTTGTTAAAAAAGCAGCAGAAGCACCACCTGTACCAGCTTTACGAGGACTTGCTGTGATTCCGCCTGAGGGTGAAGTATCAGACTCTTTTTCTTTTGGTGATTACTCTGGTGTGAACTTTACTCGTATAAAATTATCTAAGACTGCAAAATTTGAGTTCTGTATGATGGCTGGTGCAAATTTTGCCTTGGTGACAGGGTATAGCGCTGACCTTTTTCACGTTTGCGATGGGATGGAAACAGTCATGCCTGGTCGGTTAGAAGCTGCTGTAGCTGTGACTATTCAGAACTTTTTTGTAAGGCCATCGGAAGCTAGACAAGCAGCTGCCCAAGCCCAAGCAGGTGCAGCAGCCAGAGAGGTTGTAGGTGGGCTTGTGCGTGTGGCTGAAGAAGTTGATGATGATGATCAGTTACCTTTATCTCAATCATCTGGCCGATCCGGTGCTTCTGTGGGTAGCCGTGGAGAGAATCGTCGTAGGCGTGAAGAACAAGAAGATTCACCCTCTAACTCTCGGTCGTCAAGCCCAAGAAGAAAACGACCACGGGTTGTTTAGCATCACTGAAAGTAAGGTAAGCAAAGATGGCAACGTTTTTGTCATTCCAGAATTTGCGAAGCAAATGTCTGGAATCTGTGTTTGAGATCCCAGACATTTGCTTCGCAAATTCTGGGATGACAGCCGGCAGGCCTCCTATTTGCCGGAGGGGGAGCGGGTTGCTGCACTTAAGTCAGCGCTTTCTACGCGTCTAATGCCCTTTGCGACCAGTTTCCCGAAATTATAATAGATGATGTTAAAAAACCAACGTCATTCCTCTTCTTGCCACTAAAACGACGGATTTCTGAAAATCTAGTTTATAACGCATTGCGTTATATGTTGCTGTGCGTTATGCTTACTCAATGATAAGACATTTTAAATGCAAAGAAACAGAGCTCATTTGGCGCGGAACAAGTTCTCGTAAATTACCGAGAAATATCCAGCAGGTGGCGAGACGTAAATTGCGGATGTTGAATAATGCAAAAGTCATTGATGATTTGCGGATACCCCCAAACAACCGCCTGGAGGCACTAAAAGGCAAAAGAAAAAGGCAGCATAGTATTCGTATTAACAAGCAGTGGCGACTATGTTTCGTGTGGGAATTGAGTTCGGTTGAAGAAATAGAGATTGTGGATTATCACTAAAAGCAAGGTAAAGAAAGATGGCAAAGTTAAAGAATATACATCCCGGTGAAATACTATTCGAAGAATTCATAAAACCACTGGGTGTTAGTCAAAATAAATTGGCAAATGACATGGGTGTGCCGCCACGGCGCATCAATGAGATTGTTCACGGTTTGCGTGCTGTGACGGCAGATACTGATTTGCGTTTATCGCGAGCATTGGGAACATCTGAAGGATTCTGGTTGGGCCTGCAAATGGATTTCGATCTGGAGGCTAAAAAAGCTGAAATCCGTTCTCAGCTAAGAACGATCAATAATCTCATCAGCGGTGATGATTGCGTGGGGGCCTAAGATTTATTCTTCCGTCGCCACCAGGCCCAGAGGCAAAAGACGCCGAAGATTTTTCCTGCGGAGAGTAGCGACATGCCCACGATGTTAAGTTGGTTCAGCATATAAAGAAAGACCGCGCTATCAATGGGCGTGCTAATGAGCGAAGACAACAAGATGCGCTCGGATAATGGTTTGCGTGTGTAAGTAAAGATAATCCAGTCGATGGTTTCGCCAACAATAAAGGCCACCAAACTTGCAATGGCCACTTCTTTTGATGCAAACAAATAACTGATTGCTGCACCAATACACATGGCGAGCAATACCCAATGTTGAATTTCGCGTTGTGCGAAA
>BQJM01000042.1 GCA_021604705.1 marine bacterium B5-7
CCTGGACGTCTTCACGCAATCCACCTACCTGTACCTGGACTTCGTCCACACGTGCTTGGACACCACCAACCTGCGCCTGGACGCCTTCACGCAATCCACCTACCTGCGCCTGAACTTCGTCCACACGTGCTTGGACACCACCAACCTGCGCCTGGACGCCTTCACGCAATCCACCTACCTGCGCCTGAACGTCTTCACGCAATCCACCTACCTGTGCCTGGACGTCGCCCAATTGACCCTGGACTTCGCCCACGCGGGCTTGCATTTCTTGATTATCCACTTGCCGTTCCTCCTCATTATTAGTCGCACCCTGACCTTCACCTCCCTCAGAAAGAAGACGTGAACGCCCCTGCTGTTTCACACTTTGGAATGCCTCTTGAAACACATCCCTTTCAAGACAAAACATTAACTGGTGCACACTGTTTTCTATGTGTATCTGAATTTTAGAGTCTCGTGTATAACTTAAAAAAGATTTCAGTCCAAAGAGAATATCCAAACCACCTTTTTCTGGGTTATCCCTCAAAAACTCTTTTTTAGCCGTGATCTTCCTAACGACGAGATTGGGATCTCCCAGCATCAAAGAACCTCGAAGATAATATAAAAACCAGTCTAAGTCCTTGATGTTTGTTTGGTATTCTCTTTCGTTAGGCCCAAAAAACAACCACTTCAGGCTTCTAGGATCGGTGCCATAGTGTCTCATCAGATATTCTCCACCAAACTCAACCAATTCATTTTTCAAAGTATTTAAGTATGTTGTTGGTAACAGATTCTCATCTATGGCTCCATGATATCTGGTACGCATCAATTCCACCATTCTCCTTTCAACCGCCATCAATTCAGAATGCCAAAGCTCTGTAACCGTCTTTCTGGCAAGATGATTGAAGACCAGACGTAAACATTGCTGATTAAACGCTATTGTTTCAGGGTTACCGTGATTATAGCTATTCAGTAATCTAAGAAGGACTGAGTCATTTCGTCTACACCATGATATGGGGTCCGCACCAGATTTCAAATAAAGTTCAAACTTATCAATATCTTCTTTCTTTAAAGCAATCATCAAAGGCCTATCACCCGCATACTCCGCTCTTACAGCAGCCGCTTCCTCACCACCCTCATATGGTGCATAAGGAGTCAACGGTCTCACCTTCACATCTAGTGCTCGAAGCCGATCTGATTTCTTATTACGAATCGATCTATTTGGATCTAAATCTAATAGTTTTTCAACGTCATCCAAGCATCCAGCACGCACAAAATGATGCATGGGTGTATCACCCAATGCATCTTGCATATCAATGGGTTTGATCCCAAGTTCGTTCGCCTCATTTAACAGCACTGGATCTAGCGTATGTAAACGCATCAACACATTGAAATTTCTATGTCTTACCGCCACATGTGCCAAATTATCGCCATCTTCAAAACGAATATTTTTAGAGACCTGAAATTTCATCAACACATTACGTGTCTCAGGATTTGTTACTCTAAATTTTGGTGGCAATTTGTTTTCAGGCGTCTCAAACACACCTTTCAACTGAATTTCCGCCTCACGAAGCTGCTGCTGTGACATTTGCTGCCTCAGTATTTCATACTCTTCATCCCATACGGCTTCTTCTCGCTCTAACTGTTGTCTCTCAGCCCTAATAAATGGAGAGGCTCTCTCTGATAGCTGCTCCCCAACAGGAAAAGTTAAGTTCGTCAACCACTGCCCTATGCCATTGGTAAAATATCGATGAAAAAGTTCTTCAGCAATACGATTAAAAACTTCAAGCGCCTGTTGATGAGAAAGTGCTTGGATCTCGCCCGCCACATAAATGTCATAAGGCTCTTGACCCTCCCGTAACCGCCCAGCAAGAGAATCAAAAAAATCACTACGCAGCACTTGCATAGCATTACTAATACTCCCTCTATAGCGATCCCGACTAGCGATAGCCCTCTCATTGTTATCATCCGTTATGTGGGGATATATTTCGTCAACTTTCGACTCAACCAATTCAAGCATTGCTTTTCTCGCGCCAAGAAGATTTAATTTCCGTCCATTAGCCAATCTACGCTGATAAAGTTCACCTGGTTCAAACTCTAAACCATGTTCATACAGCAATACAGCAAGATGATCTGCATGCCCATACTCTGCAAACTCACGTGCAAGCTCTCGTGCAGACTCAAGACTCGGTGCATACGGCACGATCGCTCGCTGATTTCTGTTACCTTGGTTTCTGAGCACCTCTGCATGCACAATGCTTTCTAAAATCTCGCGAGCATCTCCCCCCGCAACCACACGATAAGTGCCGTACTCTCCTTCGGTAGCACATGATACAAACAAGGGCTCCCCCTGATAATGATCTTGATCTAGCAAGCCACGATTGCGGATAACATATACTTCCCCTTCAAGCAGCAACTCATAAACCGGATGGCCGAGAGCAAGCATGAGTACTTGAGGCTGAAGCTCCCTCATGTCCTCAGCAGACCAAAGTGCATGCCCAGGTTCAGCAAGTGCATGCGCATACTCAATGGGTTGGTTATTGGTTAAATTAAACAGCTCGTAAAAAGGTTGCTCTGGATCAGAAACAATTTGGGTAATAACTTCAAAAAAAGCTTCTCGATCACCCTGAAAATGGATCGCAACTGCATCAAAATAACTACGATCACCTTCTGGCAATTCAACAACCTCTAAACCAGGGATTTGGGGTATGGGCATAGCAATACTTCCTTTTAATATGTGACAACAAAAACAATAGCGCTGCTCATAATCACATTTCAACAAAGCAAATACCAGTGCCGTTTGGCTTGTTTTACATCCAAACTGCGATCTCTGAACTTGAAAATGGGCGATTTCCTACAAACAGAATGGCGTTTCTCTGAAGGGCAAGCTGAAGGATACAGTTTTAGGACAAGATTACCCTGGAACAGAGTAAGTTTCGCTACCTTTCGCGGTGCTTTGCATGGGTAAGGCTGTTGCGGCCAGGCTTAGTGTTAGAATGGTACGTGATTCGTGCGCCGAATCCTTTGGCGCGTTTTTCCAGCCCGCTGCTGGACTATATACGCTAAAACAGCCCCTCTTCATTGTCTATCACAAAATGGACAGCAATCCGCCAGGCAAGACTGTGCCCCTGGCGTGTGTTGGATTGTTGTGCTTTTTTAGGGTGTGGGTGGTTGTTGTGTAGCCGGGGCTGGTGGTGTGGCTGTGGCAGTTGTTGCGTCATTTCTTTCTCCCCTCACCGGGTGAAACTCGGGGGCTAAATCTCCACTTAAATCATCATGGAGAAGATCTCCGCCCTTTCCATCAAGGCCGCTACCACCAAATGCTTTTGTCATACTAGCCATGCTCATTTTCTTAGAGCCAGTATCTGGTCCTAGCTGATTACCTGCTTTTTCAGCAGCAGTATTCCAACGAGCAAAAGACTGACAAACAGAGTATCCCATCTTAACAACTTCGCTCACACCATGGGCGACCGATTGAAGAATTCCAAAAGGCATTAATCCTGCAGTCAATAAGCCATATACAGCTGTTCTAGCAACAAAATACAGATGAGAAATCGTCGCTAGCACACTAGATAAAATAAAGCTAAGTGGAACAGTGAAAACAAACAAGCCCTTCGTCCATCTATTTTGTGTTACTAAAATCTTAGTGAGCGATACGACATCCCTAATAAAATCTATCGGTAACAAAGGAAGCAAGGATAATGCATACGTCAGCACATAAATATTTCGAGAAGTGATCTGATCCCAGCGACTTAGATAACCACTCTTCACATCTTTTTTATAGGCAAAAAATCTGGCTAATCTTTGAGGAAAATACAAGTTCTCGTCATCTGTTAAATCTTCCACCACCCACGCCCACATTGAATCCCTTATTTTTCCTAAGTTTTTATCAGGTGAAGATTTGAAAAAATTTGACAGCGCTTTGCCAACATTTATTGTCGGCATCACAATTTCATCGACATCAAGCGTCTCACTGACTACAGGTTGATGAGGGCTATCTGGTAATAATTTCTGGTCGTGTAGCCATTGAGGTAATTCTTCTAGAGAAATATTCTTTTTTTCCCTACATGGCGATAAACAATGAAACTCACCCCGTTTACTAGATGTTGCTATCACTGCATCGGGTTTTTGATGGCCCATGACTTCATGAAAATAAGATGACTCGTTAAAGTCTGTTTTTGCCTCATCTGTTTTCGTCAACGCTAATATAATTTTTGCTGAAGGCGCACATTTAATTATATTAGAAAAATTCTTCTGATATTTAATCTTTGCCGATTCAGCTGGCTCAGTTGCATCAATACATAGCACAACTGCATCCGCGTGCCTCAACCAGATGTCCCTCAGTCCTGCATACCTTGATTGTCCAGGGCAATCATGTAGTTCGACACGTTTAGTTTCATGCGCTACGATTTTCATGAAGAATTCAAGACCCAGTGTCGCAACATATTCTGAACGAAAAACATTATTTGTTATTCGTTCACACAGTGACGTTTTTCCTGATTTTTCATCTCCAAGAAAGACAATCCTTGATCTTGTTTTAGGTTCATTATTTTCAAACATAGCGCCCTCTCAAATGTTGATGTTATTATCAATTCCTGAGTTAGAATAGCAAACCAGGGCAATATTTGACCATAGGAGGTTCGCCCTTTAGCGTGTAAGAGATCGTCCATTTGATGCAAGTTTTAACCACGCCTACCTACGAACTGCCATCATTATCCGAATGCTGCAGCACCAAGGTAGCGGGGGCTTTCACGTCGTCATTGATTACCGCTGCAGCTGCAGCCAGAGGCGCTGGCATCAACAAATGTCGGTTAGCGCCCGCAGGCTCACCGCCCTGTGGCGGTGCTGCCTGGCCCTGGGCAGCCACGCGCACCAACACCGACTCAATACGCTGCTCAAACTCCGCTCGCAGCGCTGCTTCACATCTCTCCGCCGCTACGCGGTCGGCTGCTTGTTGTTCACGTGCCGCCTTTTGCTCCGCGCGCAGCGCTTCCTGCTCCGCACGAAAGGCCGCCTCGCGTGCCTCCGCCGCTGCGCGGTCGGCTACTTGCTGCGCGCGTAATGCTGCTTGCTGCGCGCGTAATGCTGCCGTCTCTTTCTCATGCTCTGCATTTTTCGCTTCCACTGCCTGTCTTAATCCATCTACCGTTCTTTGTTCACTATCGCCTGCAGTTTCCGCTTGCATCGCTTTCCGGACTGCTTCAAAGTCGATAATATCCATCGATTCTTTTAGCCGTACGACCATAGGTAATAAACATTTCATCAACGGTGATTCTTCTTTGTATAAGTAACGTTTATTTCCCCCAACTACAACGCTAACGGCTACTAAACCACCTAACTCAGGCTCTATCTGCAAGTCCGAATTTCTGTCCGAAACGGCCTTATGCATCTTTAAGGGCTCGCCTTTTTCAAAGGCTTCTTTTAAGGTTAGGAAAAATGTGTTGATATCTTTAAAGTACATCTCATAACGAAATCGAATACGCCGAAAGTGCTGTCGTTGAAAACGTTCAATCGCACTATCATATTTCCCTAACAAAAAATCTCTTAACGATTCCGCCAACACACTACGCAGCACCTCAAGCTGTGTACTGGGCATGTGCTTTTCATCCAACACGCGTTTTTCTTTATCCTTAGCAGTATGGTTCTCCCGGATCCTTTCCTCAATCGCTGTTAAACCAGAATTCCAAAGCGCTGCTAAGCGTGTTCGAATCAAGTGATCGCTGATGAGTGCTAAAAACCGCGCATTATTCTTCCGACGCTCGGTATTTTTTTCATTAGAAAAACGGCTGATCGATTCTAATAAAGTAACACCATGTAATCCTATCTTCATGGGATCCGCGCCATAATTTAACAATTTCTGAAATACATCATGCTTACCTTCCGCATAGGCTTGCATCAACAATGTCGTCCCAAAAAAACGGTGGGATTCTTCAACCAGTGACGCTTGCCTTGACTGTGGAGAATCCTCATCACCCTCCTGGATAGAAATTTGCCGCGGTTTTCGACGGATACAAATACTATTAAGTGGTAAGTTGCCATCAACCGTTTTATCCCGTAACGCCAAATCGGGGTTACAGTCGAGTAACAGCAACACATTAGCCAAATCACCTTTCTTAGCCAACACATGCATCATGGTTTCACCATACACAGGATGGCGCTCATCCAACGCTCGAACACCATAAACACTTTCTTGAACAGCGAGTTTATTATTGCGTTGATGTAACCATAGAAAAGTATCGCTGTGTCCATATCTTGCTAAAATATGTGCGAGTGTTTCCCCTTGCTCATTCACAACGCGAGAGGAAACCCGGGCTGATAATAATCTTCGTTTTGTTTGCTCATCCGACTGATTAAAACGTGCAGGTAGCCTGCGTCCTGTTTTATTTTCTACTTTTTTATCCAGTTTTTGTGTGCTAAACACAGGCTGTTTTTGACCCGATTTAGCGATCGCTTCTTCCCACGCAGCATTTTGCTGCTTAATAAATTTTAATTCATTTTCTTCATCGTTAAGGACTAACTGTTTTTTTCGCTTTAGCAGCGTAACCTTTTTCTGGAGAGTATCTTTTCCTACTTGGCCAAGTGGCATAGTTTCACCATAAACCCATCCAGAAAAAATCTGGTAACATTCTTTTTTTACATCTGCTGCAGCTACCTTATAATGTGCAATAGCTGTTTGATAGTCTAATTCTCGTACTTCTCCATCAACGTATACTGACACTGTTGCACCTGGCGTGTGTTGGATTGTTGTGCTTTTTTAGGGGGTGGGTGGGCGCTCCGCTCCCGGTGCAGGATCTGGCGCCATAAATGGCCCACTTCAATTGTCTCAGCTCATATTTTAATCGTTTTTTGATTTTATATGGGAGCTGAGTTAGGATGAAGCAGATTCATCCAGGAGGAAAAGCCATGTTAAGTTCTATACTATTAAAACGACTCACTACGCTACTCCCCAGAAGAAGCGCCCGCCTACTTGGAACAACCGCGGACCTATCCGAAAGCATGAAAGAATCGCCTCCCGATGAAGAAAAAATGCCTACAACAACAGCTGATTTATTTCTTACACTGGTGCAGCGACAAGATCATCAAACGACTCTTCTGCGCTCAGAAATGCAAACAGGATTTGCCGCGCAAGATCAAAAATTGGAAGGCTTACGCTCAGAAATGCAGGCAGGGTTTGCTGCGCAAGATCAAAAGTTGGAAGGCTTACGTTCAGAAATGCTGGCACAAGGTAAAGAGCTACGCTCGGAGATGCAGGCAGGATTTGCTCGCTTAGAGGCTGCCATACAGGGAATCAATCAACAATCAGAAAAAAGAAGTAACAGTGAAAAAAATTGGGCGTGGGGACTTTTTCTCACTAGCGGTACAGCATTTACGAGTTTGCTATATCTCATTTATGACGAGCAACGACAACACCGGGAATCTATCTATACCCTTAAGCGTTTACACCCAGAATTGGCAGTACCGACCTTAAAAAAACCTTGATGAAGCAATTAAGTTCGCCAATCATGGAAAAATAATCCCAACCTCTTAGTGCACATTTCTCTGTTACAAAAAAAAAGCGCCATCCGAACATGGCGCTACACCTATCCCCACCAAGTGGGTATCGCTTCTCCCAGCAATTCTATTCTTATTAGCACTGTCATCGCAGTGCTAACCCTGTCATTCCAGAATTTTCCACAGGAAAATGTCTGGGATCTAGATTCCAGACAAATGCTTACGCATTTTCTGGAATGACAGGCTCTAATGCTGATACAAATTCATGACGGGACGGGACAGGACCGGACATCAAACCCCATCCAACGCATTCTTCGCATTGACCAGCAGGTCTTGCAGTACCCAGATGATGTTCATCATGTCGTGGGGCTTATAGCTCCCTGTATCGCATGAATCCGCCAGGTTAATAATCGATAAAGCAATCACTATGAGTCATCATTCTTCTGAGCGCTCTAAAAGCCTAGGCACTGACCCGGGCAGTCTATATAAGAGGTGCGAACAAATAAGTTAATTTTGAAAGCTATTACTTACTTCATATGGTTTTTATGATAAAATTAGACATCAAATACAACAAAGGGAGGGGTAGGCTATGTCAGAGATCATTATTTATAAAACCGAGGATGGACATATTGAACTGAATGTCAGTTTGTCTGAAGAAACCGTCTGGCTCTCATTGAATCAAATTGCAGCGCTATTTGGCCGTGACAAATCAGTGATTTCTAAACATCTATCAAACATCTTTAAAAACAATGAGTTAGACAAACATTCAGTTGTTGCAAATTTTGCAACAACTGCTGCAGATGGTAAAACCTATCAAGTTGATTATTATCATTTAGACGCCATCATCTCTATTGGATACCGCGTTAATTCACTTCAAGCAACGCAATTTAGGATCTGGGCAACACAGGTCTTGAAAGATCATCTTGTTCAGGGTTACACGCTATATGAAAAACGCCTCGCTGAACGCGGTGTCAATGAACTTCAACAATCCATGGCGCTACTACAAAAAACACTAACACGAAATGACTTGGTGAATGACATTGGTGTAGAAACCATTCAATTAATCATGAGTTACGCCAAAACATGGCATTTATTATTGGCTTATGACGAAGATGAACTAACACTACCTGCACTAGGTAAACCAGCCGTTACAGCACTACATTATGAAACAGCTATTCGTGCCATCGAAACATTAAAGTCAGATCTTGCCGCCAGACATGAGGCAACAGCCCTCTTCGGTAATGAACGTGAACATGGTCTTCAGGGTATTCTAGGCAATATTGAACAAACCTTTGGTGGTGAAGCGCTCTACAAAACCATCGAAGAACGTGCGGCGCATTTATTGTATTTCATGATTAAAGATCATCCCTTCAGTGACGGAAATAAACGGATCGGGTGTTTAATGTTTCTATTATACCTCAAGCTGCAAAATACCCACATAAAATTCAATGATAATGGGCTTGTTGCTCTCGCCTTGCTGATTGCAGAAAGCGACCCTCAGCAAAAAACATTAATGGTTCGTCTTATCGTCAATCTATTAACGGATTAGTTTAGAACAACGCCTTCACTATAGCGCCATTCATGCTGCAGCAATTCACTAGTCCACAAGGGGATCACGCTACACGCCTCCATCAGGCATCCCATGATATGCGCCCTAATTGTCTTATGATTCATCGTTAGCTGTGCTATTTTCGTTAATCGAGCAAAAAATAATTCCACAGAAGCCTCAAATGCTTCTCTGACTAATAGATCTGTTTTATACAAATGAGCGGTTCTCGAGAATTGCTGATGAAAAGCCGCTGAATTTAAGCATTCATCCCAGCCCCTCACTGCGTGCGGAATAGTCATGCCATCAATAATTTCTCAATGTTCAGCCAGCCAATGCTCGCCATTTTCGCATGCTTTCTTTAGCGCCTCAGACGCCGAGCTGTCGTATTTTATTCTTAACGTATGCCTTTACAGTGAATCCGCCATAATAAAAAATACTTTTACATCAGTCACACTAACGAACCTTGCGTTATATTCGATGAATGATAGGTAGAAACATTCTTAAAATAAAAAAAGCGCCATCCGAACATGGCGCTACACCTATCGCTTCTCCCAGCAATTCTATTCTTATCACCACTGTCATCGCAGTGCTAATCTTGTCATCCCAGAATTTTCCGCAGGAAAATGTCTGGGATCTAGATTCCAGACAAATGCTTACGCATTTTCTGGAATGACAGGCTCTAATGCTGATACAAATTCATGACGGGACAGGACATCAAACCCCATCTAATGCCTGCTTTGCATTGACCAGCAAGTCTTGCAAGACCCAGATGATGTTCATCATGTCATGGGGTTTATAGCTGGCTGTATCGCATGAATCCGCTAAGTTAATAATCGATAACGCTTTCTCTAAGTTGTCAGCAGTGGCTACTAACATTTTTTTACTCTCAGTCATGGTCATACTCCAATAAAAAAAACAAATTGCCTGGAGCGTGGCATCTGCAAGCGGGTACTGTGCCCACAGATGCCATCACGCAACACGCCCAAAGCAATAAGCGTATTATGTGATTGTCCCAGTCGCTTGTTGTTATTTCCTACCATTGCTGCATGACCCCAGAGCCAAGAACAATGTTTTGTATTCTATAGAAAATCAAAAGGAGTTTCAATGAAAAACAGGATTATTTAAGGCTGTAGGCCTATTAACAGTCAATCAATTGTAAAAATCCTATTTTTACTGTACATTTCATCTATCTGATACATTATTGATTTTATATGACTAAAGAATCTTGGCAACTTGCTAAAAATGATGATGAGTCACTGGTAACGGAGTTTGAACTTTACCTTTGGCGAGTCTTTTATAGCTTTATAAAATGGCAAGAAGATTGTCAACAGCTTGTGAATGGCACCGCGCTGGATGGCTATGAACTTTCTCTCTTGCATGTTATTCGAATGTGCGATCGACCAAAAAGCATCTATGAAGTGGGCCGAATATTAAATCGTACCGATCCCAGCAATATACAATATGGTGTCACAAAACTAGTGACGCTGGGCCTTATCGAAAAAGTAAAACCTGAAAAAGGTAAAAAAACCCATAGCTATAAAGCAACAAAAATGGGGATCGCGCAAACAGAAAAATATGCGGAGGCAAGGCAAGAGTTGCTATTAAAAGCGTTTAAATCAGAGCAAATGTCCCAGGTTGACTTGAAAAAAGTGAGCTCAGCATTAAGCACTATCAGAAACATCTACGAAGAATCAACACTTAGGTGTAATCGCATCCCCAGCGATTTTACTAAATAAAATCATCCCACCAACAAATGGACAATGTCTCACAAGACAGATAGTCTTTCTCTGACAGACCATTTCGGTTTCTTTCTGTACAATTGATTCAATTGTGACCTAAACCTCACAATAAGAACAACAAAACAGAGGAAAAACAGATGGTAACAGTCTATCAAAAACCCACACAGGGCATTCACTTTGATATAGATCAGCACGTCGCAGCAAACGAGATTGCAGCGCTTGCTGAAGAATACCCTAATGCTTTTCTAAGCAACGAAGCCATCAATAAGATACAAAAAACAACACAAGCCTTTTATCGCTGCAAACAACTAGACAGTCCATACGATAACACTGAGCATCCTGAGTATGAGGCTATCAAGGAAAATAAAAGTACCCTCAACAATACAGAAGAAATAGAAATAGTGGGTAAGCGCGCAAGAAGCGCCACAAACAACGTTCGTCGCAAAGAATTTGTCAACCAACTTAGCAATCAAAACTTTTGGGAGCAGCTATACAAAGAAGCAGAAGGCAATAGTAAAAA
The DNA here is from genome assembly GCA_021604705.1 of marine bacterium B5-7. Taxonomy (NCBI): domain Bacteria; kingdom Pseudomonadati; phylum Pseudomonadota; class Gammaproteobacteria; species marine bacterium B5-7. The sequence goes on from BQJM01000042.1 coordinate 11,276, forward strand.
GACAGACGTACTTGATGAGGTTCAAGCAAAAGTTGGAATGAGCGCCTATGTTGGTTTTAAACCCAAGCAGTTATTAGCTGCCAAACCCATTTGTGAGTTCACTAATCTATTTGATACGCTTTTTACTTATGTCCGGTCACTAAATGATATTCTGCAAGACAATAGGCTAACCGAAGAGAAACGCCACGCCATAGGGAAATATATAGAATATTTGACTGACTGGCAGCAGCTTATTTTAAGTGAAAACCTCGTACGTCTTCGTATTTTAAGGTATCAAGCACTAGAAACAAAAGAAGCAAATTCAGTGGATTTAATACGCTGGGCTCATGAAAAACTTCGCTCAGAAAACATTATTAAAACGAATATCACAGAGTTAGAATCAGATGACAGTAAAGAAGAGATCGACTTAAGAGATAAAGTGCTTAGTGAAAT